>JALTMS010000221.1:0-21948 GCA_027001345.1 Acidobacteriota bacterium
GGCACCGGCGGCGGCAGCTTCGAGTGGGTCTTCGCCACCCGCCGCCCGCCGGAGATCCTCGGACGCTACAACTACGCCCACAACGACTACCTTCAGCTCCTGATCGAAGCGGGAGCGGTCGGACTGCTGCTGGCTCTGGCCCCGGTGATGATGGGCATCCGCCGGCTGGTGCTGGGATGGAGAGCGGGCCACTGGCCCCGGCGCATCCCCCTGCTGCTCGCGCTGCTCGCCGCCCTGCTTCACGAGCTGGTGGACTTCGGCTTCCAGATTCCTTCCAACGCGGCCCTCTTCGCCTTGCTCGCCGGGGCGGCGCTTCCGGCCGGCTCCGCACCCGGTGCCCGCAGAAAGGCGCCCGTGAGCCGCCGCCGGACCACCCTGGTGGTGGCGGCGGCAGCCCTGGCCTGCGCTCTCCCCGCCATGCTGCACAGCATCGTCCTCTGGCCGGGCTTCGAAAACCGCCTGCCCTGGCCCCGCCACCCGGATGCCTACCACCAGGCCGCCAACCGGGCGTGGAACGCCTGGCAGACCGATCCTGAGCGCTCCGAGCACCTGTGTCGCGCCCTGGAACTCGAGGCCCGGGCCCAGGGAACGAGAATGCTCTCGGCCTATCTGCCGGCTTCCCAGGCCCGGATGACCGTCGCCGGCATCACCCACGGCTTGCAAGGCAGCGTGATCACCGACGAGGCCCGCGATCAGATTGCCGGCCTGTGTGCCCGGGCCCGAGCCCTCAACCCCTGGAATTCGGACATCCGCCAGCGCCTGATGCGCATCGCCCTGGCCACCGGAGACGTGGATCTGGCCCTGGAAGACGCCCTGGCCTCGGCCCGGCGCTCGTCGGCCCGAGCCCGTAGCGTGATCTCGACCCTGGTCCGAGCCGGTCTCCCGCCGGCGGGCCTGGCCGAAGCGCTGGCCGCCGAACCGCTGCTCGAGCAGGCACTGATCGACTTTCTGTTCAACCGGCGCGAGCTGGAAACCCTCCGCGAGATCGTCCCGATCGACGTGCAGGCCGATGCCCAGAGCTGCTCGATCGGCAATCGGATCCGCAACGTGCTGTGGCTGGCCCACAAGATTTCGCCGATGCCCTTTCTCGATACCTGTCTTTCGATGGCACGGGCCGAGAACGACGACTACCAGATCGAGCGGGTGCAGCTCTGGCGCGCCCACGCTCTGATCCAGGAGCGCAAGTGGGATGCGGCGAGCGCCGTGCTTGCGGACCTGCCCCCCTCGGCTCAAAAGAACCAGCTACGACTCAACCTGGCCTTCGCCACCCGCAACTGGAAACAGGTGATTCGCACCGCCCGCACCGTGCTCGACCAGCAGCCGCCGATCAACGACACCCGGCGGGAAGCGCGGATCCGGGCTCAGCTCGGCGAGGCCTACTTCCGCGAGGGGCGCTTCGAGCAGTCGATCCGCCAGGTCAAGCGCGCCGTTCGCCTCGAACCCACCCACCCGGTCTATCCGAAGTGGCTCGAAAAGCTCGAGAAGGGCGAGGATCCCTTTCCACGCCGGAAGTGAAGCGCTTCCCATTCTTGGGGGCGACCTTCCATCGGGTGTAGGATGAGCGCCCTCGGCAAGTCTCGTCGGATGCCGAGCAGCCAACCGATGCACCAGAGCGATCGCGGGAGTCCAGCAATGAAATCCCTCCGCCCTCTTCGGTCCGCAGCCGCTGCGTGGCTCGCCATCTGCCTGATCCTGGGTCCGGCCCTCAGCCCGAGCCTCGCTGCAGAAGAAAGCGGCGGCCAGGCCGCCGCCGAGACGACGCCGGCGGGCAAGGCGCAGCTCCGCGGAACACTCCTCGACGACCAGGGTCGCCCGGTCAGCGGCGCGCGCGTGCTGCTCTCCCCGATGCTGGGCAAGACCACCATCGAGACCAGCTCGGACGCCGGTGGGGAGTTTCTCTTCGAAAACCTGCCTCACGGGTACTACCGGGTGGCCTTCGAGGTCGAGGGTCGGGCCTATCCCTCCAACCGCATTCTGCTCATCCCACCGGAGGAAAAGGTCGAGGTCACCTTCGATCTCGGTGGCTTCCTGCCCGAGGATCGGAGCCTGGGGCTGAGCCCCGACCAGCCCGCTCCCCTGCTCGGCAAGGCCTCCTCCGGCGTCGCTCATCTGAGGGAAAACACCGGGCCCAGCGGCTGGGCCTGGTTCCGCACCGGTCGGGGCGTGGCCGTTCTGGTTGGCGGCGGTACGCTTTTTGTCGCCGGACTCATCGCCCTGTCAAGTTCCAGCGAAAATGTCGTGAGCCCCTCAAGTTTTTGAAAAATAAGCCTTTTCCGGCTTAACTTCCGGCAGATCCCAAGGAAAAGCCGGTACAATTCAAAATAGTCCGGGCGACATTGATTTTTCCCCCTTGATCCCGTGGATTCAATGCATTAGCTTAAGGCCTCGACGTGAGAGGTGCGTCACGGGGGCTTCCCGTGTTGGCCGCGATGGTGAGAGGACCGTGTGGCCATGAGGAGATGGGATGCATAGGCAGCTGAAGTGGGACGTGGTGCGGCGCATCGTGGCGGGCGTGGTGATGGTGGGTCTGGGCCTGGGTCCCCAGCTCACGATGTCCATGGCCGCCGGCCCCGCAGGCAACGTGGTGGTTCGCGGAGTGGTCTTCTCTGGCCAGACCCAGGAGCCGGTGGCGGGCGCTCGCGTCTACGCCGTCCACCTGGATACGAAACAGGTTTTCACATCCGCGCCTTCGACGGTCAAGGGTGAGTATCAGCTCACCGGTCTGCCCTACGGTTACTACGATCTGGCCGTGGAGACGCCCGATGGCCTGTACCTGGCCAATCGCGTGATCAATGCCCCTGCCGGTGAAAAGGTCGAGATGTCGATGATCCTCGGCCCGCCCCAGCCGGAGGACACCGAGTGGTGGTCGGCCGAGCCGGATCGCCGCATCCCCGGTCTCGACCGCGTACCCGACGGCGTCTCGCGCATCGTCGAGGGCATCCCGCGCAAGTCGGCTCTCGTCGCGATCGCCTCGGGCAAGGCGGCGGCCGGTAGCGCGGCAGCAGGTGCAGGCGTTTCCACCGCGGCGATGTCGGCGGCTACGGCCACCTGGCTGATCCCGGTGCTGGCGGCTGGCGGCCTGGCGGCACTGGCGGTGATCGCCAACGATGATGACGACTCGGCGAAGGATCAGGGCGGCAGCCCCTTCGAGTAGGAAGATCCTCGTTCGCGAAACGATGCATCGCCCGGCGTCTCGCGCGCCGGGCGATTGATTGTTCGGGACCGATCAGGCCGGCTGTCCCACGCCGGCGGCTCTCAGGGACTCCTCGTCGGGACCGCGTCCCGCGCAGCACGTGGCCAGCTTGCCATCGACGACCACCGCCGGAACGCTGCGGATGCCGAGCTGGGCGGCCCGGGCGGCAACCGGGGCCTGCTGCATGTCCAGCACACTGACCTCGCAGGAAGGACAGGCCAGGCGCCGGACCAGTTCCACGGTCTGATCGCAGGCCGAGCAACCGGCACTGAAGATCTCGATCTTGCGTCTTGCACTCATCGGGACACTCCTTTCAGGGGGTATGGGAATCGGGGGAAACACAGTGAGGGCAGCCCCCGGCAACTGCCTTTTTCGGCCATGCATTCCAGACCGAGGCGGCGATCAGGCCGCCGAGCCCGACGTAGCTGGCCAGCGGAACGTCGAAGACGAACTTGAAGAACAGTGTGCAGAACACCGCTGCCGTGCCGACGAGAAAGGGGCCGTAACCCCGGCGTGTCGGGGCCCGGTAGGCCAGCGCAGCGAGAGCCAGAGCGAAGAAGAGCACCATCACGGGCAGCAGGTACTTCGACTCGAGCAGGAAGCCGAGGCCCAGGGCACCGAGCAAGCCGGCATAGGCCGGCCAGCACGCAGGACAGATCCCCACGGGTAGCAGGGCGGGCAACGATGCCATCGCTGCCAGGGGAATCGTCCACCAGTTGCGGCTGCGACGAGCCGGCTCCACCACTCCCGCCTCCGCCGCCAGCGCGGCGACGATCGATTCGACGGGGGGGACACCGCCCAGACCCTGCGGACCATCGTAGATCCGGCAGGTGTCCGCCTGTCCCCGCCCCTCGACGCCGCCCACATCCCGACCGGCGACGAGCACCGATGGGGAGCCGTAGCCCCGCACATAGGCCGGTGCCGCCGGGTCCTTCCGGTTCCACTCCGTCCACTCAACCGGCAGGTCCAGCCGTGTGAGCGCTTCGCGCAGGGCAGCCCGAGCCGCATCCGCATTGGGGCAGTCCAGGTCGTAGATCAGTTCCACGTTCATGGCTTTTCATCCTTTTCGCCTTCGAGGGCCTCGAGGATCGGGCACTCGCTGACCGGAGCCCGCTGACCGGAACACTCGGCGATCAACCGACCGAGGGCCCTGCGCATCGCTTCGAGGCTGCGGATCTTCTCCTCGATGATCTGCAGCTTGGTCTCGGCACGGCGCCGGACGTCCGCGCAGCAAGTTCCGGGCGCTGCCCGCAGCTCGAGCAGATCACCGATTTCCTGGAGCGTGAAGCCGAGGCTCTGGGCCCGCTTGATCAGCCGCACCCGATCTACCGCCTGGGGCGGGTAGGCGCGGTAACCCGCCTCGGTGCGAGGCGGGGCGGGAAGCAGCCCTCGCCGCTCGTAGTAGCGCAGGGTCTGGAGATTGACGCCCGAGCGCCGGGCCACCTGCCCGACGCGCAACCAGCTCCGAGAGTGCTGTTCCATCGCTGCTTGGCCTCCTCGAAAATGAGCTTACACCCTGTACCAAGGTACAGGGTCAAGGAGGAATTTGCGCGCAATGGCCCGCCAACAAGGGACACACCGTGGAGCGAAGAATGTGTTCGCCCACCCTCGAAGCCGCGGAAAGCGGCCGGCAGGCGCGCTGGGCTCCGCGCTTGGCGGGCGGTCGATGGGGGCTCAACCCTGGATCCAGCGCAGGCTCCTCGACTCGCGAACGAAGCTGCCATGTCGATCCGCGTGCTGGGGGGCGCCGGCCGCGCGTCCGCAGCCGAAGGGGTGAGGAACGATCGGAGCTAGCCCGACTGCCGGGCGACCTGGGGGACGCCGCCGAAGGCGTGTTCGATCACCGCGTTGAGGTCCTCGACGAAATCGAAGCGAATCTGTTCGCGCAGTTCGGGCTGAATATCCTCGAGATCCTTCTCGTTGTGAGTGGGCAACAGGATCCGCGTCACACCAGCCCGACGGGCGGCGAGAACCTTCTCCTTGATGCCACCGACCGGCAGCACCTTGCCCCGCAGGGTGATCTCGCCGGTCATGGCCAGCAGCGGCTCGACACTCTTGCCCGTCAGCAGTGAGATCAGGGCCACGGCGATGGTCACCCCCGCCGAGGGGCCATCCTTGGGAATCGCACCCGCCGGTACGTGGACGTGGATCTCGCTCTTCTCGAAGGTCTCGGCGGAGATGCCGAATTCGTCGGCATGGGTGCGGATCCAGGCCATCGCGGCCTGGGCCGACTCCCGCATCACCTCGCCCAGCCGACCGGTGATCGTCAGCTTGCCCTTGCCCGGCATGCGCGTCGCCTCGATGAAGAGGATATCCCCCCCGGCCTGGGTCCAGGCCAGACCGATGGCCACGCCCGGCACGTCCGCTCGCTCGACCAGCTCGCGGTAGTAGCGAGCAGGGCCGAGGAAGCTCGCCACATCATCTCCATCGACCTTCACCGGCAGGGGATGCTCTTCGTCTTCGACCAGCGCCCGGGCCACCTTGCGGCACAACCCGGCCAGCTCTCGCTCGAGGTTCCGCAGCCCGGCCTCCCGAGTGTAGTCGGCGATGATCCGCGCGATGGCGGCGTCGGTCAGCTCGATCTCTTCGAGGCTCAGACCGTTGGCTTCCACCTGCCGCGGGATCAGGTGCCGCCGGGCGATCTCGAGTTTCTCTTCCTCGGTGTAACCGGGCAGCGAAAGCACCTCCATCCGGTCCCGCAGGGCCGGCGGGATGGTGTCGAGCACGTTGGCGGTGCAGATGAAGAAGACCTGGCTGAGGTCGAAGGAAACCTCCAGGTAGTGATCGGAGAACTGGTGGTTCTGCTCGGGGTCGAGCACCTCGAGCAGAGCGCTCGAAGGATCGCCGCGGAAGTCGGCGCCGAGCTTGTCGATCTCGTCGAGCACGAAGACCGGGTTGTTGGTGCCGGCACGCTTGAGCCCCTGGATGATCCGACCGGGCAGAGCACCGACGTAGGTCCGGCGATGGCCGCGAATCTCGGCTTCGTCGCGCACGCCGCCGAGGGAGGCACGGACGAACTTGCGCCCCATCGACTCGGCGATCGAGCGCCCGAGGGAGGTCTTGCCCGTGCCGGGAGGACCGACGAAACAGAGGATCGGCCCCTTCAGATCGGGCTTGCGCTTGCGCACCGCCAGATACTCGAGAATGCGGTCCTTGACCTTCTCCAGGTCGTAGTGATCGCTGTCGAGGATTTCCCGCGTACGGACCAGGTCGATCTTGTCTTCGGTGGAGTGGGACCAGGGCAGACTGGCCAGCCAGTCGAGGTAGGTCCGCGCCACGGTGTATTCCGCCGAAGCAGGGGACATGCCCGACAGGCGGTCGAGTTCCTTGTCGGCGATCTCCTGGGCTTCCTCGGGCAGACCTGCCTCTTCGATACGCTGGCGGAACTCTTCCACTTCGCGGGTCCGGTCGTCGCCCTCGCCCAGCTCCCGCTGGATCGCCTTCATCTGTTCGCGCAGATAGAACTGGCGCTGGGTCTTGCCCACCTCGTCCATCACACGGCTCTGGATCTGGCTGCCCAGCTCGGTGACCTGGGTCTCGCGTACCACCCGATGGGTGATCCGCTCGAGTCGCTCGCGCAGGGAAAGCACGGGCAGCAGTTCCATCTTGTCCGCCACCGGGACCGGCAGCACCGAGGCGACCAGGTCCGCCAGGCGATCGGGGTCGTCCTCGGGAAGGGTCAGCTCGGAGATGTCCCCCGAGAGGTTCGGATGGATCTCCACCAGCTTGCGAAACTGCAGGGCCAGGTTGCGGGCCAGGGCCTCGACCTCGAGGCCCCGGTCACGAATCGCCGGCAGGTGGACGACCTCGGCGGCGAGGAAGGGCTCGCGTTCGACGAAGCGCTCGACCCGTACCCGACCGAGCCCCTGGATGATCAGATTGATGTTGCCCCCGCCGACCCGGATCGCCTTGAGGATCCGCGCCTTGGTGCCGATGGTGTAGAGATCCTCCGGCTCGGGGTCGTCGACCGCCGCTTCCTTCTGGCTGACCACCGCGATCGCCACATCCTTTTCGAGG
This sequence comes from Acidobacteriota bacterium, assembly GCA_027001345.1. GTDB lineage: Bacteria > Acidobacteriota > Polarisedimenticolia > J045 > J045 > JALTMS01. Next base: position 7,211 of record JALTMS010000221.1, read on the forward strand.
GCGTTTTCGATCAGGGCCAGGGTCTTGCGCCGTCCGACGGAAATCGGCATCACGGCATGGGGGAACAGAACACTGTTGCGCAGCGGCAGAATGCCGATGATTTCGCTGCGAACCTCGGAGGAAGGCTCTCGAGGATCGCCCGCTCCGGAGTCCTGCTCGTCTTCGAAGACGTCGTCGATCCTGGATTCGCCCATCGATCCAATCTCCCCTTTGGTTGGTTTGGGCCTCGCTGCGGAGTCTGCCACGGGCCCCCGCGGGTCGCCAGATCCCGCCGCCGCCGCGCAGCTCCGCCGTCGCTCAGAAGAGGTTGTGGTCCCGTTCGACGATGTTCTCGGGAACCGGCCGGTAGTCGAAGGGCTCGAGAGAAAAACTGCCCCGCCCCTGGGTCAGGCTGCGGACGTGGGTCGAGTAGCCGAACATCTCGGCCAGCGGAACGAAACCCCGCACCACGGTCAACGTGCCCTGCATCGCCGTCTCGCGAATCTCCGCCCGCCGCGAGCCGAGGTCCTTGACCACCGCACCGAGGAAGTCCTCCGGCACCCGCACCTCGAGACGCATGATCGGTTCGAGCACCACCATCCTCGAGGACTGGAAGGCGTGCCGCAGAGCCATCGAGACAGCAGCGCCGGCCGGCACCCCGGGGTCGGCGCTGTCCCCGAGTTCGAGCCCGGTCAGCCGCACCCGCACGTCCACCACCGGGTAGCCGAAGGCCCCTCCCGCCTCGCAGCCCGTCAGCAGGGTCTGCTCGAGTTCGTGAATCTGCGCCGGCGTCAGGCCCGCTGCCGCGGTGCCCAGATCCACCTCCACCGGCACCAGCGTGCGGTCGCCGGGAGTCCGCTGGCGTGGCTCGACCAGCACTTCGGCCCGGGCAAAGACCTGGGTCTCGCCGATCCGGTTGTCGAACACACCCTCGCCGCTGACGGGCTCGGCCACCGTCTCCCGGAACGAGACCCGGGGCCGGCCGAAGCGGGCGCTGACCCGGAAGTCGCGCTCCATGCGATTGCGAATCACCTCCAGGTGCAGTTCCCCCATGCCGGAAAGGATCAACTGGCCGGTTTCCTCGTCGACGTGGGAACGGAAAGTGGGATCTTCCCGCTTGAGGCGTTCGACCAGTTCGATCAGCTTGTCCCGGTCGGCCGAGGTGCGGGCCTCGACGGCCACCGAGACGACGGTCTCGGGAAAGTGGATCTCTTCGTACGAGATCGGCGCCTCGGGGTCGCAGAGCGTATCGCCGGTGACCACGTCCTTGAGGCCCACCGCCGCGACGATGTCTCCACAGACCACCTGCTCGACGGCCTCCTGCTTGTCGGCGTGCAGGCGCATCAGCCGCCGCAGGCGCAGGCGGACGCCGCTGCGCGGATTGTAGGCCCGCTGCTCGGTGCTCAGCGCACCGGAGTAGACCCGCAGCCAGAACAGGTCCTTGTTCGAATCGGCGACGACCTTGAAGACCAGCGCCGAAAAGGGCTCGTCGAAGCTCGGAGCGCGTTCGGCGGGCTGCCCGCTACTCGGATCGAGACCCCGCGCCGGCGGTCGCTCACAGGGCGAGGGCAAGTACTCGCAGACCGCATCGAGGATCGGACGGATGCCCAGATCCTTGAGCGAGGCGCCGCAGAGCACCGGCACGAAGTCACCGGCCACCGTCGCCTGGCGAATCGCCGCCTTCAGCTCGTCGTTGGTGATCTCCTCTTCACCGAGGTACTTGTCGGCCAGCGGCTCGACCACCTCCGCCACCGCCTCGATCAGGCTCTCTCGTGCCTGTTCGGCCGCCTCGCGCATGGCATCGGGGATCTCCCGCGCTTCGAGTTCCCGGCCGCGGGTCTGAGCATCGAAGACCAGCCATTTCATCTCGAGCAGATCGACCACACCGTCGAGCTGGCCTTCGGCGCCCCGGGGCAAGTTGACGAAACGAGCGTTGGCCCCGAGCACCTGGCGCATCTGCTCGAGCACCCGCTCGTGGTCGGCCCCCACCCGATCCATCTTGTTGACGAAGGCGATGCGCGGCACACCGTAGGTGTCGGCCTGGCGCCAGACCGTTTCGCTCTGGGGCTCGACCCCCTCGACGCCGGAGAAGATCACCACCGCCCCGTCGAGCACCCGCAGGCTGCGCTCCACCTCGGCGGTGAAGTCCACGTGCCCCGGCGTGTCGATCAGGTTGATCTGATGATCGTTCCAGAGGAACGACGTGGCCGCCGACGAGATGGTGATGCCCCGCTCCCGCTCATCGACGCGGAAGTCCATCGTCGCCTCGCCGTGGTGCACCTCACCGATCTTGTGGGTCAGCCCGGCATAGTAGAGAAAGCGCTCGGTGGTCGTCGTCTTGCCCGCATCGATGTGCGCGATGATCCCGATGTTCCGGACTTTTTTCAGCGACTTGAGCAGCATCAGGGCTTCCCGAAGCGCCCGCGGGCGCAGATGACGGCAACAGCGGGCCGACGTTAGCAGCCCCTTCCGGCGCCGTCAAAACGCTGAACCCGCCACCCGGCGGCGCGCAAAAGACATCCCCCGCGACGGGTGCCGCGGGGGATGACCGACTCGGAAAGAAGGGCAAGTGCCGGGGCCGGTCCGCCGGGTCGTTCCCCACCCGTTGTTCGAAGACCCGCTGCGGTTTCCCGAACCCAGGCTTCGGCGTGGGCCCTCCGGGATCCACCCTGTCGAGGATGGTCCTTGGCTCCGATTTCGGACTGAAGCTTATCTGTTATTAATGTGCTTGTCAACAAAAGGATCAAGTTTTCCCATCCTTGCACTGTCCTTACCCTCCCTCTCCCTCCAGGGGCTCACCGTCCCTGCCACGGCCCCCGGACGAGGCCCGGCCGCAGACTTCTCGAAGATCATCAAGCTATTTGTTTTCAGTTAGTTAAAGATGATACGCGGAAAAGGAGCAGCATCCGCGGGTGCCTGTGCAGCGTTTTCCACAACTGTGGACCAGTCGGTGGAAATCCCGCGCGCTCTACGAGATAGAACGGCCGGCCCCCGACCTGGATTGCATCACGGCAACCTCCCGGCCGACGGCTTCGCGCCTGCCGCCCCCTCCCCTTCTCCATCGACCTCGACCAGACACGGTCCGCGCCCCGCCGCCGGATCGAGCAGCGCCGCCGGGCCGTCCGCAGCCCGCTGCCGGCGCGCCATGACCACCACGCCTCTGCGCTGCCCGGGATCGATCACCGCACGCGCTTCCACCCGACCGCGCTCGTTGTGCACCACCACCGGGTTTCCCTCGCCGATCCCGCGGCACCGAGCATCGTCGGCCGCCAGCACCACGCTCGGCACGGCCCCGGCATCCGCAACACCCAGTTCGGTGCAGACCACCAGTTGGAGCGGAAAGGCGCGATGAAGCTGCGGAGTCGCCAGCGGCCCCTCCCCCGCCTCGCGGTAGACCGGCGGTCGGCTCACTGCGCCGGCCTGGGGCGCCGGGCCCGCGATGGTGGTGATCTGTTCGGCGAGTTGCTCGGGGGAAGCGGCCAGCCACTGGCCGGGCCATTGCAGGCGACGGGCGATGCCGGCCCAGATGCGCTGCGGGGAGTAGCGCTCCCGAGCCGGCTCGAGGGCTGCTCGCCCCCAGCGGTGGAACTCGCCCCAGTGCCGGGCCTCGAGGTCGGCACGCTCGAGTGCGCCGGCAACCGGGAGGACCAGATCGGCCTGCCGGCAGACCGGTGTGAGGTGATCGGCGAGCACGATGACCAGCCGCGCTCGGCTCAGGTACTCCTCGATCGAGCCGGCCCGGCTCCAGCCCACCAGAGGATCGCCTCCCTCGACGATCACCACCTCGGCCGCGGGCCGCGCCTCGGCGAGAAAATCTTCGAGATGCGCGGAGTCGAATTCCCTCACCGGTCCCCGGGGCTCGGGAGCCGGCACCTCGCGAGCCGGCGAGCGCAGCCGCCGGGGCAGCAGCAGCCGGGTCCCTGCCCTCTCGGCCAGCAACACCAGGGCTTCGAGCGCCGCCCGGGGATCACTCGAGCCCAGCAGGCCCGCGCCCACCACCAGGGTCGGCGCCTGCCCGACGAGTGTCTCCACGGCCTCGGTCAGCGCTGCGGCGGGGATCTGGCAAATCTCGGCGGCTCGCGCCAGGGACCACCCCGCCAGCCGCGGATCGCGTATCCCTTCCCGCTCGGCCAGACCGGCGGCCAGGGCCAGAGCCAGGGCGCCGTCGGTGCCCGGCCGCGGGGCCAGGTGGAGCCCGGCGCGCCGGGCGGTGGCCGAGCGACGCGGATCGATCGCCAGCGCTGTCGAGCACTCCCCGCGCAGCACGGCTCGCCGCAGCACCGCCGGTGAGGAGGCCGGATCCACACCCCAGGCCACCACCCGAGCGCCGGGACCGGTCGCCGGGTCCCGCCATGCCGCCTCGGGAACCACGGCCTCGGCCATGGTCGCCAGGCGCTGGGTGTCGGTCTGCTGATGCAGATGCACCACCTCGCCGGCCAGGGCGCCGACTCGAAAGGCATAGGCCGCCGAAAGGCGCGGGCGATCGGCGGCGTGGATCCAGACCAGCCTCCGCTCGCCCTGGCCGATCTGAGTGAAGGCCCGGGCCAGGCGATCGAGGGATTCGCCCCAGGGAATGGGAACCAGATCGTGGGAGCCGTCCTTCAGGCGACGCGCGGCTCGGGGACGCAGCGGGGTGACCAGTGCGCCGGCCTGGAAGTCACGCACCGCTGCCACGCAGCACGGACAGGGGGCCTGCCCCTCGTCGGCTTCCAGACCGATCAGCGCGTCGGCCTCCACCACCGCTCGCAACCGGCACTCCCGCGGACAGTGGGGCGAGGCCAGCACCTCGATCGAGGTCGTCGGCGCCGCGACGGGGGTGGCCTTCATGATGCCGCCACGGGGAAGAAAACCCGGAAACGGGTTCCGCCCCCGGGAGAGGTGTCCACGCGGATCCTCCCGCCGTACTCCCGCACCAGTCCCCAGGTGACGAACAACCCGAGACCCGTGCCCGGACTCTGCTCGGCACTGCGGAAGGGGTCGAAGATATGGGGCAAAACCCCTTCGGGAATCCCCGGACCGCCATCGGCAACCATGATCTCCACCTCGCCGCGCGCGGGCCGCAGCCGGGTGCTGACGTCGAGCCGGCCTCGACGCCCGAGGACGTCGAGGGCATTGAGCACCAGGTTGAGCACCACCTGGTAGAGGTGGCGGGCGGGTACGAGCACGGTGGGAGCGCCGTCGGCCAGGTCCACCGTCGAACGCAGCTCCCGCTGGCGCAGGCGCGCGCGGCACAGGCCGAGCACCTCCTCGATGATGCGGTTGACCGGCACCGGACCCGTACCGTGATCGCGCCCCCGGTGGAGGTCGAGCAGGTCGGCGACGATCTCCCGAATCCGCTCGATTCCCTCTCGCAGGCGCTGCCAGGAGTCCCGCTGGTCGAAATCCTCGCCGAGGGAGGCATCGACCAGCGACAGGTGCATCAGCACCGCTTGCAGGGGGTTGTTGATCTCGTGGGCGACGCCGGCGGCCAGCCGGCCCGTGGCGGCCAGGCGATCGGTCAGGCGGAGCTGACGGACGATCATCTGCCGCGAGGCCATGTCCTGAGCGGTGACGAAGACCCGGCCCGGCTCGAGGGGAGAGACCAGCAGATGCACCGCCATCGGCAGGGGCGGGCCGGAGCGACGCCGAATCTCCAGCTCCAGCGTCTCGGCTCCCCCGCGCGCACCGAGGCGGGCGAGGGCGGCCCGCAGCGGCTCGAGACTCCGCCGCGTGACGAAACGCAGGGCGGGCCGGGAGAGCACTTCATCGCGGCCGAAGCCGGTCAGCCGTTCGATGGCACCACCGACCACCAGGATGCGACCGGCATCGTCGAGCACGAGCTGCAAGTCGGCCCCTCCCGGCAGATGGGTCGAGCCCCTGGGCGTGGCGCGCCCGCGCAGCTCCGCACCGAGGGAGGCCTCCGCAGCGCCGTCGAAGTCGAATTCCAGGACGATGCGCGAGGGCTCACCGGAGCCGCCCTCGTGGCAGACGGCACGGAGCCTGACCCGCGACCCCGCCGGGTCACCCAGATGCCGCTCGAAGCCCCCTCCCTGGCGGGAGATCTGCCGCAGGCGGCCGAGGATCTCCTGCCGAGCGGAGGCCTCCGGTTCGAGCCTGTCGAGCACAGCCCCGAGAGCCAGATGGGAGGGGTCGACACCGGCCCGCTGCAGCAGGCGCCGATTGACCAGCAACAGCCTTCCGGCCAGGTCGAGCAGCGCAAAGCCCCGGCCGAAGGACTCGGCCAGGCGAGCCGCTTGCCGCTCCCAGGGTCGGGGTGCCGATGGCAGGTCCGGAGCGGCACGGGGAGCGCGAGGCGGCACTTTCCGGCGGGACATGGCCCTACTCTCCGAGCAGGTCGTCGATGTGCATCACCAGGGAGTGGATGTCCTGGGGCTTGGTCAGGAAGAGATCGGCGCCGGAGACCAGCGAACGTTCGCCGCTGCTGTTGCCCGGGTAGCCGGTGAGCACGAGGATCTTGATCTCGCCTTCGCCGGCCAGCTCCCGCAGGCGCTGACAGACATCGAAGCCCCCCATGCCCGGCATCACGATATCCAGAATCACCAGGTGGGGCCGGATCGCAGCGAAACGGTAACCCGCCTCGAAACCGTCGGCCGCCGTCGCCACCTGATAGCCACCGTGCCGAGCCAGGGCTCGGGCCAACCCCTCCCGAACGCCTTCATCGTCGTCGACGATCAGCAGGCGCCATGGTGAGCGTGAACTCTCCTCCATCGAATCTCCAGCCTCTCTCCCTACGCCCTTCGAAGTCTACGGCGACGGCGGGGGCGAAGCCACGGGAAAAGTCCGAACCAGAGAGAAACAGGGCGGGCAGATCAGAAGGCGCCCTTTTCAGTCGGAAAAGCCCGCCAACTGGCCGCCGTCGACGGTCAGGGCGCTGCCCGTGACATAGGACGCCTCGGGGGCCGCCAGCAGAGCGATGACCGCGGCGATCTCCTCCGGCTCGGCGATCCGTGCCGATGGATTGGCTCGCGCCAGACGCTCGAGACGGGCCGGATCGCTGTCCACCATCGGCGTCCGCGTCAGCCCCGGGCAGACCGCGTTGACCCGAATCCCCTCCGGCGCCAGATCGAGGGCCATCGCGCGGGTCAGCCCCAGCAAGCCGGCCTTCGATGCGCAGTAGGCCACCGCCTGCCGGCGTCCAACCAGAGCCAGGGTGCTCGCCACGTGCACGACCGCCGGAGCGTCGCCGCAGCGCAGCCGGGGCAGCAACGCGCGGGAGAGCAGGAAGGGCGCGGTGAGGTTGATCGCCAGCACCTGCTCCCAGGTTTCCACTTCGGTCTGCTCGAGATCGCCCCGGTGGGCCATGCCGGCGTTGTTGACCAGCAGCTCGAGGCCGTCCCACGCCTCGCCCACCGCCATCGCCACGGCCTCGACTCCGGCCGGGTCACCGAGATCGGCGGTGACGACGTGGCAGGCGCTGCCCATGCGACCACAGGCCGTGGCGAGTTCTTCGAGAGGCTCGAGGCGGCGACCGGTGAGCAGTAGATCCCACTCTCGTGCCAGATGCAGCGCGGTGGCCCGACCGATGCCGCTGCCGGCGCCGGTGATCACCGCACGCCTGCGCCGTGGGCTGGGGGCCGTGTCGGAGGACAAGAGCGTCTCCAGATCGACTGGAGCGGGAGACGGGACTCGAACCCGCGACCCCGACCTTGGCAAGGTCGTGCTCTACCAGCTGAGCTACTCCCGCTCGGCTTCCCGGCGAGCCAGGAAGAAGCGGGATTCTAGCCCCCGCTTCGGAGAGCGTCAACCTGGATCCACCACCGAAACGTCTTCTTCGGCCAGGGCCTCCCGAGCCTGGCGCCAGAGCGCGAGCATCACCGCCAGGAACACCGGCCCGAGCACCAGCCCGAGCAAACCGAAGCTCGCCAGACCGCCGAGCACACCGAAGAAGACCAGGATGAAGGGGATGCGCGAGGGCCCCGAAATCACCAGCGGGCGAATCACGTTGTCGATCACCGAAACGACCAGCAGAGACCACAGGGCGAGGAAGATCGCCTGCCACCAGGCCCGGTGCAGCACCAGGGTGATGATCGCCGGAATCCACACCAGCCCGACACCGAAGGGAATCACCGCCGCCAGCCCGGTCGCCACACCGAGCAGCACCGGCGAGCGCATGCCGACGATCCAGTAACCCACCATCGCCACCAGCCCCTGGGCCATGGCCGTCATCAGCCAGCCGTAGAACACCGCACGCACGGTCTCGCGCACCGCATCGAGAATCGCCCTTCCACGGCCGGAGGCGATGCGGTCGAGGAGCACGCTCACCTCGCCGGTCAGTGCCTCTCCATCGCGGTAGACGAAGAAAAGGGTGAAGAGGGTGAGGAACACGTCGACCAGGTGGCGCAGCAGATTGCGACCGAACTGGTAGAACTGCTGACTCTGACCCGTAGCCTGGCGCAACAGAGTTTTGCGCATCTCCGGATCGTCGAGGCCGGTCAACCACTCCTCGAGCACCTCGCGCACGGCGGGGACGCGATCGAGGAACTTGGGCAACTCGGGTCGATCGGCCGAGGCCCAGGCCACCACCCGCTCGACCTCCGGGCCCATCTCCCGCACCAGGGCCATCGAGAGCAGCGACGCGGGAACCAGCAGCAAGGCCAGCAGCGCTCCACTCATCACCAGCGCCGCCAGGCTCGTGCGCTGGCCGAAGTAGCGGCGCAAGCGACGGTAGGCCGGCCAGGTCGCCGAGCCGAGAATCAGCGACCAGAGAATCGGAGTGACGAAGGGGGCCAGGACGCTGGCCGTTCCCAGCAGCACCACCGCCAGGGCAGCCAGGCCGAGGACGAGCCTCAGGACCTCAATGCGCATGTCGGCATGCTAGCGCGGATCGATCTCGAATGCTCGAGGGGTGGGGGTCTGGCTGCGTACCCTCAGTCGGGCGAGTCATCAATCACCCGGCCCGCCTTCACGTGATCTGGCCGAAGTGCTCATCGAGGGCGGTGAGAAAGTCCGCCGGCGCGCTCAGCCGACCCAGCTTTTCTCGCAGGGCGCGGCCGCCGGCCAGCCCCTTGGTGTAACGACCGGCAAAGGTGCGCATCTTGTGCAGCGCCACGTGGGGCGGCTCCTCACGGGCCACCCAGCGGAAGTGATCGAGCATCAGTCGGCGACGGTCGTCGAGGCTGATCTCCGGCTCCGGGCGGCCTTCGAGGCGCGCGGCGATGCGACGGAAAAGCCACGGATCGCGCAGCACGCCGCGCCCGGCCATCACGCCGTCGCAGCCGGTGCTCTCGAACATCGCCAGCGCATCGTCGGCTGTGAAGACGTCACCGTTGCCGATGACGGGAATCGAGACACTCTGCTTGAGGCGGCGGATGTGGCTCCAATCCGCTCGGCCGGTGTACATCTGCCGCGCGGTACGTGCGTGGAGCGTGATCGCCGCCACCCCCAGATCCTGGCAGATCCGACCCAGCTCGAGGTAGGTCGGCTCGTCCGCCCGGCGCCCCAGGCCGAGGCGGAACTTCACCGTCAGCGGACGATTCAGGCGCCGCCGGCAGGCCTCGATGATGCGCGCGGCCAGACCCAGGTCGGCCATCAGCGCCGCTCCGGCGCATCCCTTGAGCACCTTGTTCGCCGGACAACCCATGTTGATGTCGCAGATCTCCGGTCCCAGCTCGTCGACCCTGGCCGCGCACTCGGCCATGCGATCCGGATCGCTGCCGTAGATCTGGATCGCCAGGGGGCGCTCATCGTCGTTGAATACCATTTTTTCGATGATCGGCTCGATACCCCGGGTCACCGCCTCGGCGGAGATGAACTCCATCGACACCAGACCCACGCCGCCGACCCGGCGAATCATCCGCCGGAAGTAGCGATCGCAGATCCCCGCCATCGGAGCGAGCACCAGGGGCGTGGCCAGTTCCACCCCTCCGATCCGCAGCCGCGGGCTCATCGCGGTCGGCCACCCAACCCTTCGAAGCCGCCGAGCAGACCGAAGGCCGCCACCACCAGGGCATGGACGATCTCCCCCCGGGCGATCATTCCCGGTACCTCGTCCAGCGGTCGGCACAGCACCTCGATCCGCTCCCAGCCGTCGGGCCGGGCGGGACCGGACCATTGCACGTCGCGAGCGACGAAGCAGTGGCAGAGGTTGCTCTGAATCGCCGGATTGGGCGCCACCGCACCCAGCACTTCGACGCTTTCCGCGCGATAGCCGGTCTCCTCGGCCAGTTCCCGCCGAGCCGCGTGGGCCGGATCCTCACCCGGGTCCACCAGGCCACCTGGGATTTCCACTGTGGGCTGCCGCAACCCATGGCGGAACTGGCGAATCAGCACCACCTCCCCCTTGGCGGTCAGCGGTATCACGTTGACCCACTCGGCCCCGTCGAGGACGACGAAGTCCTTCTCATCCTCGCGACCCTCGAGGCGGAAGCGATCACGGTAGAGGCGGAAGATGCCCTCGTCGGTCACCAGGCGGCGAGAGACGAAGGTCCAGTCGCGTTCGGGCATCGGAGGTCTCAGGAGTAGCCCACCCCCGGATAGACGGCGGCCAGGATGCCACCGAAGATCCAGGGAGCGAGGAAATCGAAGAGTTGCCAGGCGATGATGATCCCCAGCAGGCCCGCCATCGGCAGCGATCGAAACAGTTGCATGGCCCGCGCCGGCGCACCGCCCAGCAGGCCCTCGACGATCGCCGCACCGTCGAGGGGCGGGACCGGGATCAGGTTGAAGAAGAGCAGCAGGCCGTTGAGCATCGCCAGAATGCTCAGAAAGCGCGCCAGAGCGCTCATCAGGGGATCGGCCGAGGGAATCGCGACCAGCGCCTCGAGACTCGCCATTTCCGGTGGAACACCGAAGCCCGCAGCGACGATCAGCCGGATCGCGACGATCGCCAGCAGCAGCAGGGCCAGGTTCGCGGCGGGGCCCGCGGCGGCCATCAAGCCGGCGCGCCGCGGATGGCGCTCGGCCCAGCGCGGATCGTAGGGCGCCGAGGCCCAGCCGATCATGAAGCCCTGAAGAGCAAAGGAGACCAGCGGCACCACTACCATGCCGAAAGGCTCGCGGCGGATATGAGGCCACGGGTTGAGAGTCACCTGCCCGGCGCGGTAGGCCGTGGTGTCTCCACCCCACAGACCGGCGAGGGCATGGCCCGCCTCGTGACAGGTCGTCGAGAGCAGGAAGGCCACCATCCACAGGGCCAGTCCAACGATGTCCAGGTCTGCGGCGCTCACGGTTCACTGTCCTTCCCGGCCGAACCCTGACAGGCCCAAAAGGCCGTCAGCGCCACGGACAGGTAGACCACCCCGCCGAGCAGAGCCAGGCGGGTGCGGGAGAGATCGAGTACGGACTCGGGAAGAGGCGAGCGGCCGACGACGATCAGGGTCATCGCCGCCCACACCGCGACCCACCAGCCGGCGGCCCGCGACCCACCGGGCAGCAGGCGCAGCGTGGCCAGGGCCAGCAGGGCCAGCCCACCGGTGGGCAGGAAGTTCAGGTCGCCGTGAAAGGCCAGCAGGATCACCACCACCGTGCCGAGGAAGATGCACGCGGCGAGCAGGGCCCGGGCCACCGCCCTGGTCTGGCCCGGACTAGGCATGGGCCCTTCGGCCGCGGACCGGCAGATGGCGTGGGCCGAGCCCGGCTCGGCAACTTCGGTCGCAGGCGTGCCGAAAAGTCCCCCTGCGGGCCGAAATCCCGGAAAAGCACTGACCACCTGGCACCATCTACACGCCCTCGCTACGAAACCTTCATGCCTCATCCGAGCCGGGAAGCATCCACGACGCTCAGCCCTCGACCACCGCCGCGATCTGGCGCTGGATCTCCTCGGCCGCCGCCCGCGGGTCGGGAGCCGAGCGAATGGGCCGGCCGACGACGATGTGATCGGCGCCGAAGCGGAAGGCGTCTTCCACGGTCACCACCCGCTTCTGATCGTCCACCGGGCGGTTCTCCACCGGGCGGATGCCGGGGGTGACGATCAGCAGCCGGCGGCCGAGAGCCTCCCGCAGGCGGCGGGCTTCCTGCCCCGAAGCCACCACCCCGTCGCAACCCTTCTCCACCGCCCGCCGGGCGCGGGAGAGCACCAGCTCGTCCACCTCGCAGGCAAAGCCCAGATCGTCGAGGTCGCCCCGGTCGAGGCTGGTCAGCACGGTCACGGCGAGAACCTTCAGTTCGCCCCGAGGCACCGAGCCGGCGGCCTCGAGGATCGCATCGTTGCCGTGGACGGTGGTGAAGTCCACCCCCCGGTCGACCAGTTGTTCGACGGCGCTGCGAACCGTGGCCGGCACGTCAAAGAATTTCAGATCTGCAAAAATCTTCTTGCCGCGCTGGCGAAGCTGGTCGATCAGCTCGAAATACCCCCCGGCCATGAAGAGCTGCAAGCCCAGCTTGTAGAACGACACGCTCTCGCCGAGGCGATCGACCAGCTCGAGAGCCGGTCCGGCACCGGGCAGGTCGAGGGCCACGATCAGCCGCTCCTGGGTCTTCGGGGGAGCCATCTGGGAACCGCTCACGAAACATCCTCCCCGCCGTGGCCCGATCCGGCCGGAAGCTCCGGCACACCCGGCGGCGGGCCCCATTGTAGGCTCAGGGCGGGCCGGGGACGACGATCACTCTGCGGATTCCCGGGCCAGTTCCGCCAGGCGCTGGTAGAGCCGGCGCTCCTCGTCGCTGGGATGGCGGGGCAGCACCAGTTCGAGCCGCACCCGGGCATCCCCCCGACCACCGTCCCGGCGGGGCAGGCCCCGACCACGGATGCGCAGCACCTTCCCGTGGCGGCTGCCGGCGGGCACGCGGATCTTGACCGTGCCGTCGGGCAGGTCGACGGGGATTTCTCCGCCCACAACCGCCAGGGGGGCCGGCACATCGACGTCCAGCAGCAGATCGTCGCCCGCGACCTCGATGCCCGGAGTGGGCCGGAGCTTGACCGCCAGCAGCAGGTCACCCCGGCGCCCGCCCTTGCCGGCCAGGCCCTGCCCCGCCAGGCGGATCTTCTGCCCCGGGCGCAGACCGGGGGGAAGGTTGACCGTCAGGGTTCGACTCGCCCCGTCGGGGCCCGGGGTGCGTACCGTGATGCGTCGCTTGCCGCCCCGCAGCAGGTCGGCGAGAGTGAAGGACACCTCGGTTTCGAGATCGAGGCTGGCCGGACGGGCCTGCCGCGCCCCTGCCCCTCCCGCCGCCGTACCGGCGAAGGCCGAGCCCAGGTCACCGAAGAGCATCTCGAAGAAATCCGAAAAGCCACCGCTGCTCCGCGAGCCGCCGGTGGCCCCGGCCTTGCGCAGGAGGTCTTCGATGTCGATCCCGGCACCGAACGGCGCACCTCCCGCCATGCCCTCGAAGCCCTCGAAGGGCATGCCGTTGTGCCACCTGGCCCCGAGCTGGTCGTAACGCCGGCGCTTTTCCGGGTCGGAAAGCACCTCGTGGGCCTCGTTGATCTCCTGAAAGCGCTGCTGGGCCTCGGGCGAGGGGTTGACGTCCGGATGCACCTGGCGGGCCTTCTTGCGGTAGGCCTTCTTGATCTCCTCCGTGCTGGCCCCACGATCGACCCCGAGGATCGCATAGTAGTCCTTGTAGGTCACGCTCACCGGAGTGGTTCCTTTCTGTCGGGACTGTACCGAAGTTGTCGGCCGAAGGCGCCGACCCGGGGGGCCGGCGCCGCCCCTGCTCATCGGATCCGCCCGGCCTTCGGTCAAGGCCGCCGCTACAGGAAGAGGGCGTCCGAGCCGAAGAGAAACAGGAGGCGAAGTGTAGGGCTTCGCAAGGGAAGGCCATGCAGCTTAGTAGCTCAGAAAAGGCGCTGTACGTCAAGATCGTCTACTACGGGCCTGGGCTGTCGGGCAAGACGACGAATCTGGAGACGATTCACCGTCTGACCGATCCCGATCGCAAGCAGCCGATGGTCTCTTTGCGCACCGAGCAGGACCGCACCCTCTTCTTCGACCTGCTGCCCTTCGACCTCGGGCAAATCCATGGCCTCCACGTGCGACTCAAGCTCTACACCGTCCCGGGACAGATTCAGTACGATACGACCCGCAAGCAGGTCCTCGCCGGTGCCGACGGCATCGTCTTCGTCGCCGACTCCCAGCCTTCCCAGGCGGCGGAAAACGCACGGATGGTGCGCTACCTGAAGAACAACCTGCAGGACAACGGTCTCGACCCGGAGACGATTCCGCTGGTCTTCCAGTGGAACAAGCGGGACATCCGCGGGGTCATGCCTCCGGAAGAAATGGACGCCCAGCTCAACTGGCGCCACGTGCCGGCTCTCGAGGCGGTGGCCACTGTCGGCCAGGGAGTGATCGAGACTTTCCGGGAGATCGCCACGCTGACCCTCGAGACGGTCTCCACCCAGGGTCGAGGCCGCGGCGATGCCGCCGCCCGCAAGCAGATGCGCGAGCGGATCGGCAAGCTGCTCGACCCCTTCGTGGTCAAGCAGGCCGTGACGACGGTTCCCGAGGTGGAGCCCCCCTCGATCACCCACGTCCACCACACCGCCCCCGCAGGAACGGATCCGGCGGAGGGCCCGGCCCGCAGCATCCTCGGCCTCGATGACCTGCTCTCGGAAGCCGTGCAGGCCAACCTGGCGATCTCCGAGCAACTGGCGGTCAGCGCCGGTGCCGAAGAAGCGGTACTCGCCCGCCTGCGCCGAGAGCGCAAGGCCCTCGGCCGGATGCTGCAGATCGCCCAGGTGACCTCCGATCCCCGCAGTCTGTGCAAGATCGCCCTGTCGACCCTGGTCGCGGGACTGGACCTGGTGGCGGGGTCCGTGCTCGCCCCGGCGGGCAACGGCAAGCCGGCCTCCGAAGTGGCGGTGGTGGGGGTGGCCCGGGACC
>JALTMS010000221.1:21958-22626 GCA_027001345.1 Acidobacteriota bacterium
GGATGGGGTTGGCCGAAGAGCAACTCCCCCTGGATGTCGTGACAGATCAGCGGCTCGGCCCGGGACCCGCTCAACAGCATCGAGGTGCCAGGGGTCGGCTCGGTGGCGGCGAGCCTCGTCTCCCGGGCCGAGCCGCTGATCTGTCACGACATCCAGGGGGAGTTGCTCTTCGGCCAACCCCATCCCGCCACCGACGATCTGCGCTCGGTGATGGCTCAACCGCTGGTGGGGGCCAGCCGCGTGCCCCTGGTCTTCCTGCTCTACACCGGCCGACGCGGCCGCGACCTCGGTGCGGAGGAGCGGGAGTTCGCCGACCTGATCCTGGGGATCATCGGCCTGGCCCTCAAGGCCGCCACCAGTGGCGTGGCGACCACGGTGGGAACGGCAGGCCCGGATCACGCCTGAGGCCTCGCAGCGAGCGCACGCCGGCGGCGCCAGCGGTGTGTCCGCACGGTCGAAGGGCTGGTGACAACCCGGGCTAGCGACCGACCGTGAAGGCCAGGCGGCGGAGGATCCGCGGCTTCCCCCGGCTCTCGTCCCCGTCGCCTGCCGGTTCGAGCGGCTCACGCTCGGGGTCGAAGTCCGGCTCGGTGATCAGCCATTCGTAGTGCCCGGGCTCCAGACTGAACTCGGGGATCACGATCTCTGCGGCGGCACAGAAAGGCCCT
>JALTMS010000222.1 GCA_027001345.1 Acidobacteriota bacterium
TTCGTCGCGGTGTTCGGGGCCGCCGCCCATCGGCGCCTCCGGATCGCCGAGTACGACTTGGCGACCGGCGAGCTTCGGGTACCGCGCCGGTGCCCGCTCCCCGATGCGTATTCCAGGGCTGCGTGCATTGCGGGGGGCCACCCTAGCCGCGGCGACGGCGGCCACCTAGTCTACGCGAACCTCTCCCCCGAGGTAGCCTTGCCGCTCCTGGTTCGCCTCGGTCAGCCGCTCCCAGCCCCTCTCCCCGCATCGCCTGGTGGTCAAGCATGAGGAACCCCTTCCGTACATTTGACCAGCTGCGAGAAGCCTACCTTCGGTATCTCGACAGCCCGTTCCGCCTTCGGTACCCGGGCCTGATGGCCGAGCGGCGGCAGCTCCTCGACCAGGATCGGCAGCTGTACCGGGATCCCCTGTTCGAGCCGGTGGCTCCGTACGTGCTCTCCGGCCACAACGTCCGCTCAGCGGTCAGGAGGCTCGGGCTGTCCTCTGAAGTGGCGGACTTTATCGAGACGGGCCTCTTCCCCGCTGGGTTTGAGCTGTTCCAGCACCAGTACGACGCCTGGGAAGCATCAAGGGCGGGCAAGGCGGTTGTCGTCACCACAGGGACGGGGTCTGGCAAGACCGAATGCTATCTGCTGCCGGTCTTCTCGTACCTCGTGGAGCAGGCGGGACGCTGGCCGGCACCCGGCCCGGTCCCCGCGAACCACCAGTGGTGGAACCACCATGGACAGCCGCGAATCAAGCAGCGGGCTCACGAACCGAGAGTGCGCCGCCCAGCCGTTCGCGCACTGTTCCTCTATCCCTTGAACGCCCTTATCGAGGACCAGCTCGGGCGGATCCGCAAGGCATGCGACGGCCGGGCCGGCAGGGCGTGGATGGATGCAAACAGGCGGCGGAACCGGATCTGGTACGGCAGGTACGTCGGCGTCACTCCGGTGTCCGGTCCGGAGACCGTGATGAACCCCCGAACCGGTCGCCTGAACTCCAACTCTCGAAAGCGCCAGGAGCTCAAGAATCGGCTCAGCACCATGGAGCTGGAGTGGGGTCGAGCAGTGCAGTCCGCCCTAGCCTCCGGCGACTCCGATATCTTGACCTACTTCCAGGATCCGGCGGGGGCCGAGATGTGGTCTCGCTGGGACATGCAGGACCATCCTCCAGACATTCTCATCACGAACTACTCCATGCTCAACATCATGCTGATGCGGAGCTTGGAAAGCCCGGTCTTCGAGAAAACGCGCCAGTGGCTCGCGGAGGACCCCGCCAACAACCTCTTCCACCTTGTCGTCGACGAGCTCCACAGCTATCGCGGCACCCCGGGCACCGAGGTCGGCTACCTGCTTCGTGCCCTCCTCGACCGGCTGGGGCTGACGCCGGACTCGCCGCAGCTGCGGATCATCACAACCAGCGCCTCGATCGAAGCCAACGACACCAAGAGCCAAGACTATCTGGAGCAGTTCTTCGGTCGGGACCCCGCCTCCTTCGAGATCATCGGAGGTGCCCAG
>JALTMS010000223.1 GCA_027001345.1 Acidobacteriota bacterium
GGAGCCCGGCCAGCGTGTGGTCGACGATGTCGAGATCCAGCTCGGAATGCGCACGAAGCTCAGGAACGGCAGATGGGGCAAGATCAGAGAACCCAATCTGATGCGCCGATCGCTGCCGAGGCTGCCGGAGATCGATCGGCAGGCACTGATGGCCCTGCGGGGCGGTGAACTGGCAGCCGAGATCTGCGAGGAGCCCGGCTACGAGAGTTACGTCGAAAGGATGCTTCCCGATCGCTGGTGGGTGGGGGCGGTCGCGCTTCCGGAACTCCTGCCGCTGCTGTGCCGCAGCGGGCGCCTGATGTTCCTCGACGGCGACCACGATTCGATCACCGGACCCCTGGCCTGGGACGCGGCGTCGGCCTGGGAATTCCGCATCCGGGTCGTTCGCGGCGAGGGCGGGGAAGTCCACGTCGATGGTGTCCTGCGTCGTGGCGACGAGGAACTGGCCCTGGATCGGGTGGAAATGCTTTTCGGATGCGGGATCTTCCTGTGGGGACAGACCCTGGCGCGCTACGAGAGCTGCGGCGGGCATGACTGGATCCATCACCTGATCACCGAACCCCTCCCTCCGATCGCCGAAAAGGACGTGCCGCGATTCATTCGGAGCCTGCTCGGGCGCCTCCAGCGTCCGCTCGTAGAAGTACCCGAAGACCTGGCCTGGGAGAAGATCACCGTGCCCCCACGCCCACGGCTCTCGATCCGGGCGCCACTGCAAAGCCGCCGCAAACGACTGTCGGTCCCCGTGCAGGTCTTCTTCGAGTACCAGGACCGGCCGATCCTGGCCGGGACGCTCGGACGGGTCGTTCCCGAGCCCGAAGCCGAGCGTGTCATCGAACGTGACCTGGACGCAGAGCGCCGAGCCCTCGAGCGGCTGATCGAACTCGGTTACCGGCCGATGGCCTCCGGCCCGCAAGGGGTCGGCACCGGTACGGTGGACGATCACCTGCTCGCCCCGATGGTCATCGCACTCAACGGCGAACAGTGGATCATCGAGGCCCAGGGGCAGCGCTATCGAACGGTCAGCGGGTCCTCCTTTAGCGTTCGTTCGGGAGTCGACTGGTTCGACCTGCATGCGGAAGTCGATTTCGGCGGCCAGGTGGCCGGTCTTCCGGCGTTGCTCGCTGCGCTCGAAGCGGGCGAGCCAATGGTCCGGCTGGGCGACGGCAGCTACGGCATGCTGCCCGAGAAGTGGCTCGAGAAGTGGAGCGGTCTGGCCGGTCTGGCCAGGGTCGAGGGTGATGCCCTGCGCTACTCCCGAAGCCAGGCCGGCCTGCTCGATGCCCTGCTCGCCGCTCAGCCCCAGGTGCAGGTCGATCGGGACTTCGAGCAACTGCGCCAGCGCCTGCGGAGCTTTCGTGGCGTCAAGCCCAGGAAAGAGCCGCGCAGCTTTCAGGGGCAGTTGCGTTCTTACCAGCGCGAAGGGTTGGGCTGGATGCGTTTCCTCGAGGAATTCGGCTTCGGTGGCTGCCTGGCCGACGACATGGGGCTGGGCAAGACCGTC
>JALTMS010000224.1 GCA_027001345.1 Acidobacteriota bacterium
GCGGTGACCGCCAGGGAGACCTCGAGGCTGGCCGAGGCGAAGGCCACCGAGCGGTCGTCGAAATCCTGGGCGCTGGACTCACGCCCCGGCGGGAAATAGCTGCGGAGGATGCCCTGGTAGTCTCGCCGCGCCCGCTGGCCGATCCAGCGAGCGAAGGCCGCCACCTGGCCCTTCGCCAGGTGCGGATCGCCGAAACCGTCGAAGACCACCCGCATGCGGGGCAGCCGGCTCTCGGTGTAGCGGGCGAAGTCGGCGTAGATCGTCGCCTCCCTCGGGTCGTCGGGGCCTACATTGAGGGCGAAGGCCAGATCGGCGGTCAGGCGAGCGATCCGGCCGAAACGGCGGGCGACGGTTTCCATCCCCTGCCGGGTTTCGATCGCCGAGGCGGCTCGATCGACCGCTTCGACCAGGCGATCGGGAGTCTTCCCCGGATCGACGGCGGCCAGAGGCGTCGGCTCGGCGCTCAGACCTTCGAGAGCGCCGGCAAACAGCGCCCGGGCATGCTTGCGGAGCTGTCGCTCCAGCCCGTCGGGCATCAGCGCCAGGGCGCGCCGGGCGATTTCGGCCCGGGTGCGGGGGGTGAAGGCCCTGGCGGAGTGCCCCGAAAACGCGGCGACGAGCAACAGGCAGGCCAGCAGGCCGGCGTACCGGCCGAGTGCCGGGCCCGGTGGGCGAAACTCCCTGCTGGCATGATGACCGGCCACCTTCAGCCTCCCCCCGGGATCATAGCAGTTCGGCCTGGGGCCGGGCCCGGATTTCGAGGGTTTTCACGAGACTGGCACGTGACGTGCAACAAGCCTCCGTGTGCCATGTGGGAGCGGCTCCAGCGTGCCGAACGAGTCGGGATCTTGACGATGCCCCCTCGCTGAGGCCACCGAATTCCGACGCTGGCACCGGGTCGACCTTTCGTCGGCTCTCGTGATGCGGAGGATCGTGATGAATCAGCAGCAGGAAGCCGCCCCCGCGGCGAAGACCGATGCCCAGTCCATTGCGCTGCGTGCCCTGAGCACGGCCCGACAGTTTCTCTGCGCGGTTCAGCGCGAGACTCCCGAGTTGATCGCTGGACTGCGTGAGGGGCGGGTCGAGGAGGCCGGCACCAAGCTCGGTTTTCTCCTCGACGGTCTCGGTTCGTTGACGCGCCTGGCCGTCGATCTGGTCAAGGTCAAGGGGGCCGACGAGGAAGTCAGCCTGGATTTCGGTGCCATGGCTCGCTCGCTGGCTGACCTGGTCAAGCACCAGGAGGCCCAGGACTGGGAGGCCACCGCCGCGCTGATCGAGACCCAGATCGCACCGCAGCTTTCGGTGTGGGACGAGTTCTTCCAGATTCAGATCGAGAAGATTCGCTAGCGGACCCGGCGTAGCGCGCGGCGGGCCGACTCGACCCAGCGCACGACCTCGTCGAGGCGGGAGGAGAGTTCCGCCTCGGGCAGCCCCTCGGCGCGATCGCGGGAATAGTCGCTCAGGCCCTCGTAGAGGACGATCTGAGAACCGGCCATCAGGTCCGCCGGCCGGTCGCTGAAGGCACTGATCTGGAAGATCTGAAGATCGGAGAACGTGGCGAGCAGATAGCCCTCGGCGGTCTGCCAGCCCAGGGCCAGGTTGAGCGCGCCGGGCAGCAGGACCTCGAACTCCGGCGCGCCGAGCCACGACTCGAGGGTGGCGATCGCCGCCTCGCGGGAAACCGTCGCCTCGACCAGCAGCGTCGCCTCCACCAGAGCCGTGCCGCTACCCTGGTGGAAGAAGAGATCGCCGTCGAGAACCCGCAGCCCATCCGGTGCGGGCAGCAACTCCGGCTCGTCGCGCTGCCGGCGCAGGCTGGCATGGAGGTAGATGTCGTCCCGCGCACGCAGTCGGCCCCGCTGCTCGAGACTCGCCCTCTGCTCGATGTCTCCCAGGCTCGAGCCCAGTGCCAGGTGGAACGGAGCGAGGGGCCCCGCCGGCTGGTCGGGAAGCTGGGCGGTGATGGCGCCGAGGTCCGCGTCGATTTCGCTGTGACCCGGGATCACTGGCGTGGCCAGGCAGGTGCCGGCGGCGGTGGCCACCATCAGCAGGAAGCACGAGCAGATCAGCTTGGGGCCGGCCGAGGGTTGGCGCACGGGACTCCTCCGTTGGGGGATGGCACTTGCGGGCGGCCGGGAAAGTACGGGCAACTTGCTGTCGAGCAAGGAGATGGGCGCGAAACGGGCAAATGCGGCTCAACAAAGGCGATCGCGAGATGACGGTTTTTCCGGGGATCCGGCTCCTGTGTCGAGGCTGTGCCCTCCTGCCGGCGGCGGTGGTCGTCGTGGCTGGCAAGGAGTCGGGGGGAGGGCGAGAATGGGGGCTCGATGCGGTGGGGAGGATTCCCGCCGACTTTGCTCCCGAGCGTGAGAGGCCGATGATGCGATCTCGTTCAGTCTTCCTTTCGACTCTGTTGCTGCTGGTCTGCCTGCTTGTCGCCGGCACCGTGTGGGCCGACGACGGAGGGCGGATCTTCCTCTCCGAACGCAGCCGGCACCAGGTCGCGGTTTACCAGCCCGACGGCACGCGGCTGGCGACCATCGCGACGGGCATCTCACCGCGGGGGCTGGCGGCCCACGAGGGCAAGCTCTACGTGGCCAACTGGGGTCACAGCGAGGCCCCCGGCTCGAGTCTGACGCGGATCGACCTGGCCACCCTGCGAGCGGACAAGACGATCTCGGCCTGCATGGGATGCGCTCCGCTGGCACTGCTCTTCGACGGTCAGCAACGTCTGTGGATGGTCGGTCAGGGGCATCGTGCCGTCTACCGACTCGATCCGCCGTGGGACAAGCCGGCGGCCTCGACGCTGGTGCCCTGGGGCTGGCCGACGAGCCTGGCGCCGCTGGGCCAGTCGGGAAAGATTCTCGTGGGTATGCGCGCCTCGGACGACCTGGCGATCCTCGATCCCGAGACGATGAAGGTCTCTGCGCTGACCGTTGGGCCCGTCCCTGGTGAGGTGCTCGCCCGGCCCGGCCACGACGAGGGCTGGGCGGTGACCAACCCGATGAACGCGGTGCACAAGATCACCGCCTCGGATGTCGCTCAGACCGACCAGGGCTATGTTGTCGAGGCGTTGGTGATGCCGAACTTTCTCGGTCAGGCGGTGTTCACCGCCGACGGGAAGTACATGTTGGTCACCTGCCAGGAGGCTCTGGGCCTGCTGGTGATCGATCCGGAAAGCGGCGATCTGGTGTCGAAGCTGACCTTCGAGAAGGCGCCACGGCAGGTCGCCCTGGCGCCCTCCGGCAAGCAGGCCGCGGTGTTGATTCCGGCTTCCAACGAGTTGGCCATCGTCGATCTGACGGACATTCATGCTCCCACGCTGGCCCACACCATTGCCCTCGACGCCGAGATCGGCGACGTGCTCTGGCTTCCCTGAAACCCTCGATTCGACACCCGGAGCGGCCATGTGCGGATTCATCGGACTGATCGGTACCGACGCCCCCGTTCGCGAGGTGCACGATGGGTTGTTGGCGATCCAGCACCGGGGCCAGGACGCCGCGGGGATCGTCAGCTATGACGGCCAGTTCCACATGCGCAAAGGAGCGGGGTTGGTGCGGGACGTCTTCGAGCCGGCCCGCATGGCCGACGTGCGGGGTCACCTGGCCCTCGGGCACGTGCGCTATCCGACCATCGGTTCCGGAGGCGAGGAAGATGCACAGCCCTTCGTGGTGACCCATCCCTTCGGGATCGCCATGGCCCACAACGGGAACGTGGCCAACTACGCCGAGGTGCGTCGCCACCTGCTGCGCCACGGCCGCCGTCACCTGCTTTCGAAGTGCGATGTGGAGGCGATCCTCAACGTCTTCGCCGACGCCCTGGCCCGTGAATGCGCCGGGGGGCCGTTCAGCACCGAGTATTTCCTGGCCGCGGTGGCCGAGGTGCACCGGCGGGTGCGAGGGGCCTATTCGGTGGTCGGCTTCATTGCCGGCGCGGGCCTGTTCGCCTTTCGCGATCCCTACGGCATCAAGCCCATTTGCTACGGCACCCGTCGGGGTGCGGACGGTCGCGTCGTGCACGCCCTGGCCAGCGAGAGCGTGGTGCTCGAGACGCTCGGCTACGAGGTCGAGCACCGGCCCGCCCCCGGTGAGGCGATCTTCATCAGCGAGGGGGGGGAAGTGCTCTTCGAGCAGATCTCGCCGCCCACCCACCGGCCCTGCATATTCGAGTTCGTCTACTTCGCTCGCCCCGACAGCAACCTCGACGGCATGAGCGTCTACCGGGTGCGGGAAGGCATGGGACGTGCTCTGGCGCGGAAGGTTCGTCGCCTGGGGCTGGAGATCGACGCCGTGGTGCCGGTGCCCGAGTCGGCCCGAGCCGCGGCGATCGAGATGTCCCGGGAACTGAACCTGCCCCTGCGCGAGGCTCTGGTCAAGAACCGCTACGTGGGGCGTACCTTCATCATGCCCGGTGCCGGTGAGCGCCGTCGCTCGGTGCGACACAAGCTCAACGTGATCGCCTCGGAAGTCGCCGGCCGCTCGGTACTGCTGGTGGACGATTCCATCGTGCGGGGCACCACCTCCCGCAAGATCGTCGAGATGGTCCGGCAAGCCGGTGCGAGAAAGGTCTACCTGGCCTCCACCGCGCCACCTCTGCGCTACCCCTGCGTCTACGGCATCGACATGTCCACCCGCCGGGAGTTCATCGCCCGGGACCGGAACTTCGACGAGATTGCCGAGATTCTCGGCGCCGAGGCGGTGATCTACCAGGACCTGGAGGATCTGATCGAAGCGGCCCGCCAGGAGCATCCCGGCACCCTCGATGACACCTGCCACGCCTGCTTTTCGGGGCACTACCCCACCGGTGACATCGACGCCGAGGCCCTCGAGGGAGTCGAGCAGGAGCGGCTGGAATCCGGCTGCTGAACGACGCTCAGGGGCAGCGGTCGGGGTTTGCGTTCTTTCTCTCCTCGCCTGCGCTGGTGGCTCCCAGAGTGCCGGCGATGCCACAGATCCGGTTTCGGCCGTTGATGAGGAAGAAGAACCCATCCCCGGGGGGAGGCACTTCGTCTTCTTCGAAGGTGGTGTCGCCAAG
The DNA here is from genome assembly GCA_027001345.1 of Acidobacteriota bacterium. Taxonomy (GTDB): domain Bacteria; phylum Acidobacteriota; class Polarisedimenticolia; order J045; family J045; genus JALTMS01. Next base: position 5,035 of record JALTMS010000224.1, read on the forward strand.
GTCCGGGTCGCGAGCGTTCTGGCAACTTCCGTACTCCGAGTCGTTCAACTGGGAAAGGCGACCTCGCGAAACGTCGTACTCGTCAGCGAAGTCGGTGCTCTGCCAGGACAGGGTGGTCACGGGGCCTCCTTCGGCCATCACGCCGACGACTTCCGGCGGCATTCCGCCCGCTGGGTTGCTCGGGGCGCAGTCACTCGCGTCGTCCTGGCCGTCGCCGTCCCAGTCTCCTTGACAGGCATCGCCCACGTCGTTGCCGTCGCTGTCGAGCTGGTCTGGGTTGGCGACCAAGGGGCAGTTGTCGGGGAGCTGAGTGACACCGTCGCCGTCGAGGTCGAAGGGGCTGATCAGCCAGACGCCGGCGAAGTGGTCGTCGGAGTAGTCCACGGACGAGGCGGCCACGATCTCGTCCGCACCGTCACTGTTGAGGTCGGTAGTTCCGATCAGCATCAGCAGATCGCCGGCCTGGGGGCCGATCACGTCCAGATCGTGGTCATTGGTGTCGATGCCCAGGTCGGCCGGGAAGGGGACAGGGCCGAGAAAGGCGGTCACTTCGCCGGCACCGCTTCTTCCGTTGTCGACGCCGTCTGCCTGGTGGTTGCTGTTGAGCAAGTCATCCTGCCCATCGCCGTTCAGGTCGCCGACGCAGGTCGTCGAGCTGAACTGGTCTCCCGTATCGGCTCCATAAATCAGAGCATCGTGGGTCTCCGCCAGGTCGACCACGCCCGGTGTCGGCCAGGTCGCTCCGAGTTCGAGCGCCAGAAACTCGCCGGTGAACTTACCGCTGTTGTTTCGACCCCAGGACAGACGCGCGCCGATCTCGACTTCAGCGGTGCCGTCGACATCCAGGTCACCGACGGCCAGGCCGTGACTGGCCCCACTCTGGTCACCCGGATCCACGCCGTAGACAAACAGATCCGGCCACTCCACTGCGAGGTCGATCAGCTGCGGCCAGGAAGGTCTTCCGCGAAGGATGTGGATGTCGCCACAGTTCTCTCGCTGATCGGTCGGCCCGTCGCCCAGTCGGGCAGAGATGACCAGGTCGGCGATGCCATCCTGATCGAGGTCTCCTGCCGCCAAGTTGGCACCGAGAACGTCTCCCCGCTTGCCGGTAATGGTGACATCGGCATCACCCTGCTTGAGGTTCAGCGCTGCGGGCCACTCGGTTCGCCCGAAGAGCACGTAGACTCGACCGCCGATGCCTGTTTCGGCCAGATCGAGCGCTCGAATATCATCGAGGATCAGGTCGTCGGTTCCATCCCCGTTCAGATCGGCGATCGCAGGGTTGTAGCACAGAGCACCGTCGAAGAACCCGCCAGCGATCAGCACGCCGGGGTCCGTCAACAGGTCGATTTCACCCGACAGGGTCGGGCTGCCGAAGATCAGGTGAGCCTGTCCCTCGGTCCACGAGCCGCCTCCAGAGCGAACCGCGTTGGGTGCACAGAGCACCAAGTCGTCATAGCCGTCAGCATTGAGGT
>JALTMS010000225.1 GCA_027001345.1 Acidobacteriota bacterium
CTCGTTGGCGTCGCCGAGGCGGCGATGAGCGGCGTGGCCCGAGGCGCCTACATTCTCGCCGAAGCGCCGGAAGGCGAGCCGGAAGGGGTGCTGATGGCCAGCGGCTCCGAACTGCAACTGGCCGTCGAGGCTCGGCGTCTGCTGGCCGAACAGGGCCACCACCTGCGGGTAGTGTCCATGCCCTGCCAGGAGGTCTTCGAAGAGCAGCCCGCGGAGTATCGAAATCAGATCCTGCCGCCGGCGCTGCGACGCCGGGTGTCGATCGAGGCGGGACGTACCCTGGGCTGGCGGCGCTTCGTAGGCGACGGAGGACGCGCGCTGGGAGTCGATCGCTTCGGCGCCTCCGCTCCGGGACCGGTGGTCGAGGAGAAGTTCGGTATGACCGCCGAAGCTGTAGTGCGCGCCTGGCTCGAGACTTCCGGCTGAGCCTGTCGCACCACGCCGCACCCGGACCGAGCGCGGGGCGGGGCTCTCCCCGCCCCACACACCGGCTGTTAGCGGTGCCGTCCCTCGCCGGCCTTGCTCTTGTCCGGGAAGGGAGGACGCTCGGGACGAAGCATCGGCACCTTTTCACTCAGGTCGAGCAGGAAGCGCACCGCGGTCTCGAGCTGGCGGTCTTCTCCGGCCAGAACCTCCTCGGGCCAGTTCTGCACGTCGATATCCGGATCGACGCCGTGGCCCTCGATCAGCCAACCGGTCTCACCGTAGGGCGCGAACTGGGGTGGCGTCGTGGTCGCACCATCGAGCAGGCGCTGATGCGGCTCGATCCCCACAGCACCTCCCCAGGTACGCCGCCCGATCAGCGTCGCCAGCCCCTTGATCTTGATCGCCTCGGCAAAATACTCACCGTTGGATCCGGTATCCTCGTTGATCAACACAGCCAGATGGCCGTTGAACGCCCGCTCCGGATCTGGAATCGGCCGGCCCTCCCGCGGTTGTGTCATCGACCACAGTTTGCGCTCGAGTCGATCGATGATCATGTCGCCGACGAAGCCGCCTCCGTTGTAGCGCTCATCGATCACGATCGCCTGCTTGTCGTACTGGTAGTACCACGAGCGCGCAAACTCGATCAGCCCGTCTTCCATCATGTTGGGAATGTGAACATAGCCTACCCGGCCACCTGAGAGCTTCTCGACCCGGCGGCGGTTGTTCTCCACCCACTGCCGGTAGCGCAAGGACCGTTCGCTGGCCAGGGGTTCGACCTGACAGGTGTGGGGATCGCGGCCGGAGTCATCCGCCGCCAGGGTGATCTCCACCCGGTGGCCCACCTTGTTTTCGAAGAAGCGATAGACGTTGTCGTCGGCACCGACGGCCTGACCATCGATGGCCAGCAGCCACTGACCGTCGCGAGCCTCGCAGCCGGGCTCGAGCAGGGGGGATCGCTGGGAGGGATCCCAACTCCAACCCTCGACGATGTGGCCCACGCGCAGATGCCGAGCACCGGCGGGTCGCTGCCAGTCCACGCCGAGCAGCCCCACCGGGATTCGCTCAGGCTGGGGACCGGTCTCGCCCCCGAAGATGTAGGTGTGGCCGATGTTCAGCTCGCCGATCATTTCCCCGATCAGATAGTTCAAGTCCGCCCGGTTGCCGCAATCCGACACAAAGCGCCGGTACTTGCGACCGATCGCCTCCCAGTCGACACCGTGGAGCCCGGGATCGAAGAACCAGTCTCGTTGCACCCTCCAGGCCTCGTCGAAAATCTGCTCGAATTCGGCCCGTCGATCGACCTGAAAGCGGACTGATTCCAGATCGACCTCGACTGCATCGCCCCCTGGCTTCTTGCCCGCATCGATCACCGTAAAGCCCCCCGCACTCTGGTAGACCAGCTTCCTGCGATCGGCGGAGAGATGGTAATTGAACACACCGGAAGCCACAGTCTCGACCTTTTTTTCCTCGAGATCATAGTGCAGCAAATCGAGACCGTCGCGGTTGGCATCGGTGATGTTCTGATACTTGAGGAAAATGGGTTTCGGCCGCGACACGAAGAGCAAACCGTCGTCGAGGGCTTCGAGGCGGAAGTAGTTCCCAGCCTCGATCCCCTCGACGGCCACGATTCTCCGCTCGAGGCCCTGATAGTCGATCTTGACAGGGGGCGGCCCCACCTGACCCTCGTCGTCTTCCTCCTTCGTTTCCTCTCCCGAAGCAGCAGGTGCGAAGGGCGTGGGCCGACTCGATTCCAGAACGACCAGGTACGGGCGGGTCATGTCGAGGAAGACATGGTTCTGATCGACTCGTCCCATGATCGGATGAAAGGTGCGCTGGGAGAGAAAGTAGAGATAGCGACCCGACGGATCGAAAGTGGGACTCCAGTCCGGTGTATCGGCCCCGGTCAGACGGTGGATCTTTCCCTCGTCGATCGAGTAGAGAAAGATCGACTCGTTGAGCGTGCCTTCCATCTTGCTGTAGGCGATGGTGCGTGAATCGGGAGAAAAGACGTAGTCCTGGATGCCCCAGCGCTCCCAGGCATCATCGTAGTCCCCCTGGTCGATCACCCGAAGCTTGCCACTGGTCACCTCGAGCAGATTCAGGCGCATCTGCTTGTCGGAATACAGCAGATAGCGTGAATCGGGGGACCAGACGGCGGGTAGCAGAAAACCCTCGCCCCGCCGGGTAAGCTGACGCGCCTCGCCGCCTTCGGCAGGCACGAGGTAGATCTGCTCCTCGCCGCTGCGATCCGAGACGAAAGCAACGTACTTGCCGTCGGGAGACCAGAGAGGGTTTTTCTCCCGGCTGCGCGAGGCCGCGGCGAGGAAGCTCGCCTCTCCTTCTTCCACCGGCACACTGACGATCTCGCCACGAGTATCGAGCAAGAGCTTCGAGCCGTCCGGCGACAGCCCGTAGCCTCCGGTACGCTTCGAAGCATCGGTCCAGAAGTGGCGCACCGGCGTGCGGTCGCTGGGCATCTCCACCGGAACCGGCCGCACCTGACCGCTGTCCAGATCGAGCAGGTGCAGTGACTCGGCATACTGGAAGACGATCTTGGCCGGACCGAGCGCCGGATATTTCACGTCGTAGTCGGCATAGTCGGTCACCGCCTCGGTCACCCTGTTTTCCGTGTCGTAGCGAAAGATGTTCAGCGTGCCATGCCGGCGATCCGAGGTGAAGTAGATGAAGCGGTCATGCCACATCGGATAGTTGTCGGTGCCCTCCCAGTCCGTGATGGGCCGGTACTTCCGCTCAGCCAGAGAGCCGACCCAGATCTCCTGGGCGGTCCCCCCCTGGTGGCGTTTCCATGTGCGGTCTTCCCGGCTGATCCGGTTGTAGGCGATGCTGCGCCCATCGGGGGAGATGGAGGCCAGGCCCGCCCGATCCACCGGCAGCTTGCGCGGCAGTCCCCCCGCGGTACTGACCGCGTAGACCTGCTCCCCCCGAAAGGGATACTCGCGACGGGAGCGGAAGAGCACCTCGTCGCCATCAGGAGTCCAACCAATGACCCGGTCGTCCGCCGGGTGCCAGGTCAGGCGGCGCGGCTCGCCGCCCTCGGCGGGCATCACGTACACGTCCACCCCGCCGTCGTAGCTGGCGGTGAAGGCCAGTTGCCGGCCATCGGGGCTGAAGCTGGCGTAGCTCTCGACGCCTGGGTGGCGGGTGATTCGCCGAGCGGCCCCTCCCTCGGTGGGCACCAGCCACAGATCTCCCTCGTAAGTGAAGACGATCCGCTCGCCGTGGACATCAGCATGGCGCATCAGGTGGGAAGGAGCCGCGAGGCTCGCCGCGAAGCCGAAAAGGAGGAGAACGAGAACGACCAGCGAAATCCGGCGCATTGTGAGGGGTCTCCTTGTCCGCGGGCGGGCAGCGGGTGCCCAGCATAACGCGACCGGCGGGCGCCGATCAGGATCCAGGGTATGATTTTCCCGCCGGACGCGGGCGGTCCCTCCCCTGGCCGCGTCCCTTTTCCCAAGGACACCATCATGGCCAAGAAGACCTGGATCGTCGGCGCTGCCTGCGCCCTGTTGCTGTTTTCTCTCCCCTCCCTGGCCCAACGCAAGGGCACCGTCGTCGAAACGATGAACTCCGGCGGCTATACCTACGTGCTGCTCGACACAGCCGACGAGGGAAGAGTCTGGCTCGCTGGACCCCAGACTCAGATCGTTGTCGGAGATACCCTCGAGTGCGGGACCGGCCTGGAAATGGTCAACTTCGAATCGCCCTCCCTCAAACGTAAGTTCGACAAGATCTACTTCGTCAGCCGCTTCGGCACCAAGAGCAGCAAGCCTCTGGCTCATGATCCCCACGCCGGAGTCCCCGGAGCGCCCAAGCTGGCCGGCAAGGTCGAACCGCCCAAGGCCGGCTCGATGCCCAAGGCCGACGCGACTGTTGCCGAACTCTTCGGCAACGCGTCGAAGTACAAGGGCAAGGCAGTCAAGGTTCGCGGAAGGGTGATGAAGGTCTCCCCCAACATCATGGGCAAGACCTGGGTCCATCTCTCGGACGGCACTGGAAAGAAGGGCAGCAGCGATCTGGTCGTCACCACCCAGGCACCCGTTCTCGCGGGCACCACCGTGGTGGTCAGTGGCACGGTGAAGACCGACGTCGATCTGGGGGCCGGATACCACTTTCCGATCCTGATCGAGGACGCCGAGATCGAAACCGAGCCCGCCGACTGACCGCTTTCTGCGCCCGGTGGCGAACGCCGCAACCGAGTCGTTCCGACGAGTTTCCCGACGCGCCCTACATTGTCGTTGCACGGAATCGGAAACTTCCGTAGCTTCCTTCCAGCGATTTCGTTGAGGGGAGCTTGTCATGAAGCGCATGTTGCTGTCCGCCGCCGGGTGGAGTGTCGTTGTTGTGTTCTTCTGTCTCGTCGCTGGATCTGTCCTTGCGGCGGGCCTCGATGATTTCGGCCTGGACGCGCCCCGGGCGCTGGCTGCGGGCTACAGGCCCTCCGACACCGCCCTGGCCGATCTCGACACCAACGGCAGCACTGACCTGGTAATTTTACGCCAGGGTGAATGGGACGGCAGCCAGTGGGTCGGTTCTTCGTTCCAGGTCTTCCTCCATCCCGGCGCAGGGCCCTATCTGGCCGCCACGGTCTACCCCACACCAGATTCACCCAAGGGCCTCGAGGTCTGTGACCTCGACGGCGACGGCGCAGGGGATGTGGTCACGGCGAACGCGGGAGCCAGCGACTCGCTGACCGTGTTCTGGAACGACGGCAACGGCGGCTTCACAACCGGCCCCGAAATCTTCGTGGGTGTCGATCCGAGCGATGTTGCCTGCAGTGACTTCGATGGAGACGGCTTTCTCGACCTGACCTCTGCCGACCAGTTCGGCCAGGATGTGGCTGTGGTCTTCAATGGAGGGTCACGCAACTTCGATCCACCGGTCTTCTATTCCACCGGCGATTTGACCGGCGGTGTGGAAGCAGGAGACGTGGATGGCGACGGAGACCAGGACATCATCGCCTTCATCGGTGCCGAGCCACAGGTGATGAAGAACGACGGCAGCGGCAACTTCGGGCCCTTCGGGCCGACGGGCATCACTTCGGCCGACGCCAGATCGCTCCTGCTCGACTTTGACGGCGACGCCGTCCTCGACCTGGTCAGCGGATCGCAGGTCTGGCCCGGCCTTGGCAACGGCACGTTCCTTTCCCCAGGCATTTCCACCGGTCTGTCTGACGACTACGTTCGCGTCTGTGACGTGGATGCCGACGGCAACCTCGACGTGGTCACCGGTGGCGGTTCTTCCCTGTCCGACGGGCAGGGCGGCCTGACGCCGGTACCCCTGCCCTATCCGGAGCAGAGTGGGCCGGTCGCTTGCGGGGATGTCATCGAGGGCAGTGCCGTGGACCTCGTGCGCCTGTCCGGCGGCCTGAGCGGACCGATCGCCATCGCCGCCCTGCTCGAAGGGCACGGTGACGGCACCTTCCGCACGGCCACAGCCTTTCCCGCCGGCAACTCGGTCTGGCATATCGCCGCCGGCCGGATCGACACCGATCTCAACCTCGACGTGGTCGTCGCCCACAGCGCGAGCCCCTCACCCTACGATCAGGCGGTGACGGTGCTCCGCGGCCGGGGCGACGGCACCTTCGATCCACCCGAGGCCCACGAAGGCGGTGGCGGGTTGCGCAACGTTGCCCTGGAAGACATGAATCTCGACGGCGCGACCGACATCGTCTTGAGCGACAACCAGGCCAATGCCGCCCTGGAGCTACTCAACGACGGTACCGGAGGGTTTTCCAGCCCCACCACTTATCCTTCCGGCGGCGAAGCCGAAGCCCTTGCTCTGGCCGACTACGATGGCGAAGGAAGTCCGGACATCGCGGTGACGGATTACCGTGATCCCGGCAAGGTGGGCATCCTGCTGGCGGCTCCCGGCGGCGGCTATGCGCCGGTGGTCGATTACGGCCTGGTCCATCCGCGGCCGCTGGCGGTCGTCGGCTTGCACCTCGACGGTGATGCCGACCTGGATCTCGCCGTCGCGAGCGGCGGCAAGTTCTTTGCCGGAACCTGGTCCGAATACGGCATGGAGACTCTCTCGAACAACGGCGATGG
>JALTMS010000226.1 GCA_027001345.1 Acidobacteriota bacterium
ACACTTCGAGTGCCGCCCCACCTTCACGGGGACGAGCTGCGCCTCGGCCTTCTTGCGCGGGAATGGCCCGGCGTGGTTACCGATGCCGGTGCTCGAGCCCGACTTCAGCGGCGATCATTGCGGAAGCCGCCAGGAACAATGGCTCTCCTCCACTTGCTTGTGGGTCAGCCGGGCCGGGTTTCGGCTCTCCTTGACAATATGTGGGTACCCCCCCCGGAGAAAGCGTTACCGAGTACAGCGTGCCGCGAACCTGGCGGGAGGAGGACGGGGCTCGTTTCGACACTCTCCAGTCCGCACCGAACAACCGCCAGAGCGTTGCCCATCACCTACGTGGACGCTATGGGCCTGGCGGGAGACACCGGCGGAGCGAGCGCGAGAGTCCTACCTATCGGCTCGTGGCATCGCGGATCTTGCCTCGCTCCATGTAGACCACGCGCGTGGCGATCTCTTTGGCCTCTTCCCGATCGTGGGTCACATGGAGCAGGGTGAAACCCAGCTCCCGGTGCAGCGCGAGGATCTCCTGCCGCAGGCGGAGGCTCAGTTCCCGATCGAGGCTGGCCAGCGGCTCGTCGAGTAGCAACGCCCGGGGTTCGAGAACCAGTGCCCGCGCCAGGGCCACACGCTGTTGCTGGCCGCCCGAGAGTTCGGCGGGCTTGCGGCGACCGAGATCTTCGAGGCCGACCCGCTCGAGTATCGCGTGGACTCTTTGCGTACGCTCCGGTTTCGGTACCCTCCGGGCTTTCAAGCCCAGCGCGACGTTGCCTTCCACGCTCAGGTGAGGCCAGAGGGCGAGATCCTGAAAGACCAGTCCCACTGCTCTGCGCTCGGGCTCGATCAGCAGGCGACCGTTTTCGGCTGCCACCACTCCGTCGATCAGCACTCTGCCGCTGTCGGGGAGTGCCAGACCGGCGAGCAACCGTAGCACCGTGGTCTTCCCGCAACCCGAAGGGCCCTCGATGGCCACCCGCTCCCCCCGGTCGACGACCAGACTCACGCCGTCGAGGACCGATCGCCGGCCGTAACCGAGTCGAACCGCGTCGAGTTCGAGCAGGCTCACGCGAGCACCTTCTCTCGTCCCAGGATCAGCATCAGGCAGACCACGCCGAACAGGGTCGTCAGCACCAGGATCACGCACAGGGCCGCGATCATCTCGGGTGCACCGTTGGCGGCCAGAGTCATGATGCGCACGGGCAGCGTATCGGCCCCAGGTGGATGGACCAGCAGGCTCAACCCCACGTCGCGCAGGCAGAATACCGCGCCCGCAAGCCAGGCTGCCGCGATTCCCCTCCAGGCCAGGGGCGTGACCACCCAGACCAGCCTTTGAAACCAGCCCGCTCCGGCGACCCGTGCGGCATCCACCAGCCCTTCCGGGAGCAGATCCAGAAAGGCCCGGTTCAGCCGCAGCGTCACGGCGGTGTACCGCGCCAGGTAGCCGGCAAGCAACATCAGGGGGGTGGCATAGATCAGGTTGGCCCACGGACGGTTCCACAGCACGATCAACCCCACCCCGATCACCGGCCCGGGGACGGCAAAAAGAAACAGAGCGGTCCCGCCGACGGCGGCTCCCAGAGCCGGACCGTTTTCACGAATGAAAAGCGCCAGCAGAAAACCCATTCCCGCCAGCAGGGCACCGGCCGTTCCCGCCAGCAGCAGGCTGCGTACCAGGCTGTCCCCGGCGGCGCGAAATGCAGCTACGTAGTTCACCACACCCCCCGCGCGGCCGATCAGCAGGACGAATGGCCAGCCCACCAGGGCGAGGGCCGCGCCCCAGGCGACCACGGTCACCGGAGTGCGCAGCCCACCGAGAGGAATACGAAGGCAGTCGCCAGCCGCACGAGCGTCGAGAACGTGAGCGCCTCCCGTACGGCGAGCCAGCCAGGCCTCGGCGCCGAGTACCAGCGCCGTCACGCCGGCCAGGGGCATGGCGGCCGCCGTGGCCGCCGTCAGGTCGTAGAAGGCCGCGAAACGATTGAGGCTCTCGACAGCAAACACCGGGTAGCGAAGGCTCAGTGGAACGCTGACCTCCCCCAGAGTGAGCAGAAAGACGAGAGCCGCTGCCAGGAGGATGCCCGGCGCGATCAGCGGCAGACTGATTCGCCGAAGTACCGCGGGCCAGCCACTGAGCATCAGCCCGGCATCCTCGAGACGCCGCGGCACGGCGCGCAGGGTGGTTGCCACCAGGATCATCACCAGCGGCATGAAGGCGGTCGTCAGCACCAGCACGCAGCCCGGCAAACCGAAGAGCAGGCCGGCGACGAGACCATTTGCCGTTCCCACGCCCATCCAGGCCACCGCCGTCAGGTAGGGTGGAAGTAGCAGGGGCATGGCGAGAAGGGCCGCCAGAGCGCGCCGTCCGGGCAGATCGGTGCGAGAGACAAGCACGCCCGCGGGAATGCCCAGCACCAGCGAGCCGCTGGTGGTCAGCGTGGCCAGCACCATGCTGTTGCCCATCAGCAGCCATGGCCTGGTCGAAGCGAAAAGCGCGCGGTAGGCCGCGAGCCTTCCGCCGTCTCCACCGCTGATGCTGTCGGCCACCATGACCAGCAGGGGCAATCCACCCGTGAGCAGCAGCATCAGGAGCACCAAGGCGAAGAGCATTCTCCTGGCCAGAGCAGTCGCGGTACGGCGTCTCGCCTCTCCAGCCGCAGGTCTCACGGGCCGACACCTCCCGGGCCAGGCTCTTGGCCCTCGATCAGTATCCCACCCAGGCCTCGAGTTCCTGCTGGATCTCTACCATCTTCCTGGCCACCTCGGCATAGGAAACCTCCATCACTCGCACCTTCTCGAGGGCGGGCAACTCGGGCGGTGCCGGAACTCCCGGGTGGAGCGGAATCTGAGCACAATCGGCCGCGGCGAGTTGCCGCTCGCTTTCCGGAGCCAGCAAGAAGTCGGCCAGGCGCCGCGCTGCGGTGGGGTGAGGTGCCCCCTCGATCAGTACCACCGCATTGGGCACCAGAAAACAGCCCAGGCCGCCGGGCTGCTGGTCCGGAATGACCATCTCGATCGCCTCGCCCCGGCGGGCCCTGTTGATCGCATCGTCGCTGTCCACCAGGGAGAGCAGGCTGGGATCCGCCGTCACCTGATCCGCACTCTCTCCGTTGGATGCGCTGAGCCGAAGCCGGTTGGCCTTCAGGTGCCGGAGAAACTCCCGTCCTCGCTCGTCCCCGAGATGCACGAAGAGGGCGGCGATGTGCGAGGTCGTGGTACCGAAGAGCGGATTGGCCAGCACCACGCGCCCGCTCCACCTCGGGTCCCCCAGATCGAGAACCGAGGTCGGCGGATCGCTCACCGACGGGCCTGCCACCAGCACACGCAGCCGAGCAGAAAACCCTGTCCAGTACCCCTGCGGATCCTTGAACATCTCCGGGATCCCGACCGCCGAAGGGGAACGATAGGCCGCGGCCACGCCACGCTGTTTGAGGATCTCGGCACGGATCGGCTCGTTGGCCCAGTAGAGATCGGCCTGGGGGTTGTTCTTCTCCGCCAGCAGCCGATTCATCACACCGGTGCTCTTGGCCTCCTCGGTGTCGTAGACCGCCCGGACCTCGATGCCGGTCTGCTTCTCGAAACGCTCGAGCACCGGCTGGGAGAAGACCTGGTCCTCGGAAACATAGACCACCACCTGCGTCGGCGCCGCCTGCCCATCGGGCTCCGTCTGCGAGCAGCCCGGTAGCAGCAATAGCGGAAGCAGTAGCCAGGAGGTCCGGTGGCGGCGGAGCCGAAACATGACGCTCCCCCTCATTCGCCCCGCGGCGTGACGATGAAGTCATCGAAGGAAGTGTCCGCATCGGCCTTGGTCCACAGTCCCACACCGCCCGGAGAGGCAAAAGTAGTGTCGCGGAGATCGATCACTTGCCTGCCGTCGAACCACCCTTCGATGTGGTCACCGGTCTGGACGATGCGGATCGTGGCCCACTGACCGCGCTCGATCCCCAGCCCGGACACGCCGGCCAGCATTCTGCGGATTCCGCCCTTGACCCTGTAGACCCGGAAGTTGCGTTCGAGGGGGTTGTAGCGGGCGATGTAGTAGTTGTCACCGTCCTGCACTCGCCAGATGGGCCCGCCGCCCTGATCCTGCCTTCCGCCCTCGGCACGAACCCTGACACTGATCTCGCCGTCGAGGAAACCCACCCGCGCGGTCCAGCAGAGGTTGAAGGTCCGACCCGAAGCGCCGGGCTGCGGCGTGATCCGCATCACCCGGCTTTCCTTGCCTCCATCGCCATCGTGGGCGACCCAACAGGAGGCAAGCCTCCCACGGAGGTTGGTGGCGCCGACCTCCCACCCCTCGGGCAATGCGCCCGGCGGCAGATCGTCGAAGGTCATTCGCAGCGCCTGACCGTGAGCTGGGGGCGCGGCAGACACCACCGGCCAGGAGAGCGTCATCGACGCCAGACAAACGACCATCACCAACGCGCGCATCGCTTCTGCCATCCGGCACCTCCCTGCCTGCGGTGATCTCGTGCCGCGGGCCACAGAGAGTCTACGCCTCCCCGCGACCCTGGTCGGCCATCGAGATCCAGCCCGCCCGGCCCTGACCCTTCATGAACCCTTCGGCTTCGGATACGGCGCTGGCGCGCTCGCTACGAATCATCCTGGCTAGAAATCCACCGCGTAGACGAAGCTGGCCTTGGGATGGCGCAGGATGCGTTCGGCGATCAGTTCCGTCGGCAGGCGGTCGCCGTCGACGTAGAGTGCCACCAGCTTCTGCGCCGCGACCCGATCGCCGGCGGCCTTGATGCGTCCCACCTGCTGCATCAGCTTCTCCACCGCGGCGGGGAAGGCATCGAAATCCACGGTGAAGACGCCCCGATCGGAGCCGCTGGCCGCCGGGGCCCGAGGGTCGAAGCTCAGGGCGCCCTGGTCGAGGAAGAAGCCGACCTGGATCGCGGCGAGCTGACTGTAGGCCTTGGGGTGGCCGGAGGCGGTGTACATCCCGCGCGAGATGTGATCCATCGCCCAGCGAAGGGAATCGACATAGGTCTGGCGGGCCAGTTCGTCCGAGATCAGGCCCCGCGAGCGCAGGAACTCCACGTACCACAGGGCACCAGTCTGAGCCTTGAGTTCCTCGAGGGTCGAGGAGAGGGGCCCGCCGAACCACTCGGCGTCGGTCTTGCCCTGGAAGAGATACTCGTGAGCCGGGCCGAGGTTGTGTGTCGCCTCGTGGAGAATGGTGGCCATCAGCCCCGGCTCGGCGCTGTCGGTGTAGGCTTCCATCGTCGCTGCGTCGAAGAGGGACGCCGCCTGCTCGCGCTGGATCCGCCGGCTGTCCGCGTCGGTGTAGAGGTTGCTCATCGCCACCGTCCGCCCCCGGCCCTCGTTGGCCACCGGGCCCCAGTTGGGTAGAGACTGGCCGATGGTCGCCCCCAGGGGGTCCCGGTCGTCGCCGGCGTTGAAGACGATGTCGATGAAATCGGGCATCTGGAAGGCAACTTCCCGCGCCCGATAAGGCTCGCCGATCAGCGCGGCCAGGCGCTGCTCCATCTCCTGCCGCACCGGATCCAGCTTGTTTTGCCAGGCCAGCGAGCCTGGATTGATCAGCGCAAAGGTCAGGTGGAAGCCCGCCTTGCGCGAGCAGGGCTCCCAGTAGACCTCGTCGGGCCCCACCCGCACGTACCACCGCGAGTTGCGCGGGCCCATCGCCGCCCAGGCCTCGTCCGCCGGCTCCCAGTGGTTGTCCTCGAAGGCGGTGGCGGCGGCGCGCAGATAAGCGCGAAGAGCATCTTCCGCCGGGTCCTTCAGCGCCTCGGCCGCCGCTCGCAGCTCGGCGGCCACCTGGGCCGTTTCCGGCGCGAAGGCCTCGCTGTAAGGCTGCGCCGTCAACTCCCCGCTCCGCTCCGCCACCACGACAAAGGGAGCCAGCAGCTTCTCCCCGTCGGGCCGCTCCGCCAGGGTCTTGCAGAACTCCTCGTCGGCCTGCAGCGCCGCGGGGTAGACGCCGTAGACCGGCTTCGAGACGCCGGGAATCGCCGTGCAGGCCGGATCGTTCTGGGTCTTCGGCGCCACGCAGGCCGGTCCCCAGTTGCGGCGGAACAGGCTGTGGCTGGCCGGGTCCTCCGGCAGCTCGGCCGCCAGGGTGTCCATTCCTGTCTGTCGGCCGTAGGTCGCGTCGATCAGGTGGGCCACCTGTAACATGTGGCGGACGAAGGCTCGGTGGTCATCCGGCAGCGAACGCAGGTCGTTGTAGACCAGGGTCGGAATGCCGTGGTCGAGATCCTCGATCACCAGCTCCCGCCGCCGCCGCTCGGCCTCGGGCAGATCCGGCGGCGGCACCGAATGGGCCGCCGCCTGGACGATCCGCAGAGAATCCCGCTCCCAACTCCCCGCCTCGGGGTAGAAGAGCAGCGAGACGACTTCCTCTCGCTCCGGCACGCCGTCGCCGTCGCGATCCGCGACCCAGAACCAGGGCAGGTTCTCCCGCACCGCCAGACGATTGAATTCCAACCGACCCACGCTCTTGGCGCCGCCCGGCGAGGTTCCCGGCGCG
>JALTMS010000227.1:0-1031 GCA_027001345.1 Acidobacteriota bacterium
TTTTAGTTCCTTGGGTTGCGCTTTCCATGTTCTTGTCGGCACCCGCCGCGAATGCGGGCAGGAAGCTGCCTTCGGGCAAGGGGCCGTGCAGGCAGGCATCGCAATGCAGGCGGGGCGTCTGCCTGGAGCTGAACGGCCGGAGTTACTGCTCGCAGCCCTGCGGCAGGTGCCCGGCGGGAATGTACTGCGATGAGAACCTTTTCCGTACGTTCGGGTTGAACATATGCGTGAAGGGAAGGGCCGGGCGGCCCGTGCAACCGAAGGCCCTCCCGCGGCTTCCGTGCCGAACCGACGCCGAGTGCCAAGGTGCGCTGGTGTGCGCGCAGAGGATGGGCCTGCGGGAATGCACGCTCGAATGCGGCAGCAACGAGGACTGCAGGCTGCCCGAGGTGTCCGGTGTCGGATTCGACTTCTACGAGTGTGCGTTCGACGAGGGGAGGCGCGGCCGCCGTGCCTGTCTGCCCAGGGCCAGGTGCCTGAACCACCCGACGTCGTGCATCGGCGCGGGCACCGGAAGCACGGCACCTGCCGGGCCGCCGGCCGGGTGGACGGATGGACGGCCCGTGACGGGCGGCGGTGACGACATGCCGCCCTTCCGTGCGGCAATGGGACGGAGGCGTTTCGCCGCACTCTTGCGCCAGCTCGAGGATGCCGACTTCACCAGCGAAAGGAAGGCCGTGCTGGCAAGTGCAGCCGGCGGCTACTACTTCACGTGCGAACAGCTCGGGCGCATCCTGGATGTGATGGAGTTTTCGTCGGAACGCATGGACGCCATCAAGATCGTCGCCCCGCGCCTGGTGGACCCGCAAAACTCGTTCCAGGTACTGGGTCACCTCGAGTTCGAGTCGGAAAAGCAGCAGGCCCGCAGGATTCTCGCCAGATAGCCAACGGGCGTCCGCCCGGCGATCCCTCGTGGAATCGGCATCGTGCCGGGCGGCTCACGGCCTGAATACGAAGGGGCAAATCAACAACACTTCCTTTCCACCGGCGGTGACGGGGAAGCTGAGCTTTTCGCACAGCTCCGCAAATTC
>JALTMS010000227.1:1041-4559 GCA_027001345.1 Acidobacteriota bacterium
TGATCTGCACCTTGCGCACCTTGCCGTTCGGGCCGATGGCGAGCCTGACGACCACCTTCCCGCGCAGCTTCGGGTTGCGCTTCAGGTGCCTTCCGTAGAGCTTCTCCGCAGCCGGCATCCACGCCTCGACTCGACGCAGCAGGCTGGTCTTCGATATGCATCCCTTTGCTCCAGCACCGCCGCCGACGTCGCCCCCGCCGGCACCGTGAATCTTCCGTTGCCTCACCCGGTCCCGTGCGCGGGCCTCGGCCGAAAATGAGCAGAGCACAAGCAGGCACGCCACAACGCTCCTGTACCGTAGAAATACCATGGCATTGCTCCTTCAGGCGGTTGGGTCTGTGACCCCGGTTGCCGGACCATCTGACAACCGGCGCGCTGTCCGGGTTCCGCCGTATCATGCTCTTGATATAACTACAGTCCGCGCGTGTTCCGTCGCTCGTCGCATCGGGCAACGAGCGGGTTTGCTCTCAAGCCACGGCCTGCACGGAAGCGCGTGATCGCTAAAGCGCAGATTGCCCGAACCACCGAGAACTTGGCAAGCGGATGCCCCGAGGGCCTAGAGACATCGCTCCTCAGTGCAACTCCCACTCCAGGAACCCTTCCTTCACGTCCGCCATCGCGTTTACGACGAGTTCCACGAGCCCGCCGTACAGGATGCGGCAGCGCTCCCATGCGCCGTAGTAGTTGAGCAGGTCGCGTATCTGGCCCTTGCAGTTGGAGCAGGGGGCGCAGACGTACTTGTTGGTCTCCGGGCCGATGCAGTCCTGGAAGGCGTCGAGGATCTGTGCGAACTTCTTCCGGCCCGACACCCGCATGCGCCAGTCGGGAAAGTTTTCCGATTGCATTATGGCGAATCCGCTTCCGCCGCCGCAGCAGAAGTTGCGAACTCCGTGCGGCTCCATCTCCCTGAAGCGCGGGGCGATCTTTTGCAGCACGCGGCGCTGGGGCATCACAATGCCCATCGAACGCGTGATGTTGCACGGGTCGTGCAACGTGACGGGAAAGTCGTTGCGGCCCGGATCGATCTTCACCTTACCGTTGCAGACCAGGTCTTCCATGAGAGTGAGGGCGCTTTCGCGGGGTATGTTGGCCCGCTCGAGCCACATGCGATCGCCCACCGCCATGAACGCCTTGTGCGCGTGCCCACACTCTCCCATCACCACCTTCTTCACGCCGAGCTTCCTGGCGATCTCGGCGTGCTTGAGAGTCACGCGGGCGTACTGCACGTCGTCGTAGAATAGCCCGTAGTTGACCGAGTCGTATCCGACGAGGTCCCCCGACAGAGTCCAGCTGATTCCCGCCACCTCGAACAGTATGGCGAAGGCCTCGAGGTTCTCCGGCCAAGAGAGGAACTCTCCGGCGTTGTGCATGACCAGCACGTCGGCGCCTTCCTTGTCGACGGGGATCTTTATCTTCATGCCGGTGCGATCCTCGATGTCCTCCTCGGCGAACTCCAGGATGTCCTCCAACGCCTTTTTGTTGATACCCGTGGAGGAACCGACGGTCAGTTGCTTGATGGTGCCGTCCGCGTGCAGCTCCACAGGAGACCACCCCAGTTCCTGGCTGAACAGCTTGCGTATCTCTCGGGTTATCAGGCCGTTGTCCACGCCCATGGGGCAGTTCTGGGCGCAGCGGCGGCACAGCGTGCACCTGTAGGCAAGCTCGGCAAGCCGTGCAATCACCTGCCAGTCGGGCTCGAGGCTGTTGGTGCCCGTCAGTGCCCCGAAGGCGCGCGCCAGGCCCGAACGGCGCCTCATTGCAAGCCTTCTGAGCACCTCCGCGCGGAAAAGCGGCCGGTATATCTCCGCCCGGCCCGACTCGACGAAGATGGGGCAGGCATCTGCGCAGGTGTTGCACCGGACGCAGTTTTCGATGGACAGCAGAAACGGCCGCAGAAAGGTCCAGTTGTCCTCCCTGGAAAACAGCTTGTCGAGCCCACGCACGAAGCTCTCGACGGCCCGCCTGCGTTCGGCCTCGCTCTCGGGCCTCGGTATGCGAAGGCCGGCTATGCCGTCGAGCGACGTGTCGAGTTCTTTCTTCTTCTTCTCCGGTATGGGCTCGTCTTTCCAGTCTTGGTACGGATGGGGAAGCGGCGGCAGTCGCTCGGGCTCCAACTCCGTAAGCTGTTCGACGTCCAGACCGAGATCGCTGGGTTTCACCTCGTTCGCCTTCTTCGCCCCTTTCATTTCGCCACCTCCTGCTTGGCCGGCAGCTCCGTTGTGACCTCGCCCCATGTCTTTCCCTGCTGTATGTGGGGCGCCGCCCAGTCGACCCTGTAACCGAGGGCCTGCTTGACCCTTTTCTCGATCTCGGAGCCGGGCCTGTTCGGCTCGTCTTCCCAGCGCACCTTGTGGTAGAGGAAGTACTTGGCCACGAAGTGCGACATCCGCCCCAGTGGGATGTAAGCGACCATCACCGCCCCGGCCACCACCTCGGCCACCATCAGGGGGTGAAGATCAGCCGGTGTCGAAAACGAGACCAGGGATGTCACGAATCCCGCCATCAGGGAAAAGCCCGGGTCGTAAAGAAGCTGTGCGGCCAGCGCCACGGTGGCGGCGGCAATGAACAGAAGCAGGTTGAAATAATCGACAGGCGCCGAATAGCGGCGCATGCCGGGGTCGAAAAGCCTCCGCAGCAACAGTCCCAGCGCACCTAGCCCCACGAGGGCAAAGCCGGCGTAGCCAGTGATGGCCACGAGCCAGGTTGCCACGGTTGCAAGGTCGTCGCCCAGGTTCACCCCTGCGGCACCGAAAATTCCGAGAAGAACAAGCAGCACCACCCACCCGATGCACAGGTACAGCCCGAAGTGGAAGGGGAACGAAAACCACCACAACTTGCGGTTGTGGTGCCAGACGCCCTTAAGCACCGCGATCTCCGAGAGCATCTCGCGAATCTCTCCGATCATGTCCACCCGGCGCGGCTTGGTCCACCACTCGAGTTCCTCGAAAATCGAGCCGCCCCAGGCGGCCCGGCCCTTCTCGTGCGGCACCGGGTACAGCTCCCACCGCATGCCTACGGATATCGCGGCGTACCTGATCACCCTGACAAGCACCGCCACTACGAAGACCACCACAGCAGCGTAACAAATCACCTGTACAGCCACCATGAAGCCACCTCCGGTCTCACTCGCGCCATGAAAGAACCACCGTGGCGCAACGCGCTCAATAAATTCCTAGTACTTTACTATGAATAATAAGTCAATTAGGGAAATGTCAATCATCCATATAAACAACATTTATATGGATGACTTGGCTCTCGTGCTCGGGCCTGGGAAGGAAACTTCGCTGAAACGAGGTTACACGTTGATCTTACTGATTTTTATAGGATCTATCCCCGGTGCTTCGGGTGGTTCGGAGCGGGAAACGACGGCCTCAGCGCACGACGGTGAAGGAGGCCGTCGTGCGGTTTATCACCCGCGCGCGCGTCTCATCCTTCGGCACTCCGAGGAAGTCACCGACGGGCTTCACCAGCAGGCGGTAGTACATCACGGCCTCGACGCGGTAACGTCCCCGACGCGC
>JALTMS010000227.1:4569-6022 GCA_027001345.1 Acidobacteriota bacterium
GTGTATGTCTCCACCTTGGTCTCCAGCGGACCTATCCTGTAATCGACGCCCAGCCGCGCCGTGTACCACTGCATGATGGTCATCTCCCCCTTGGGGTTGAAATAGGCCATCCTGAAGATGCGATCGCCTGCGGGAATGCCGTCCCGGGGAATTCCCTTGAAATTGCGGATACCTTTGACCCGACCCAGGTCGAACCAGGCGGGCTCGTTGCTCGCGATGGTCGTCTCCTCGCCATCAAACCCTTTTTTGTTCACAGGCAGGTGAAACCTCTTTCCCTTCGGATCGATCACCTCCACGTGCACCCAAAGCTGCCTGTCTTCCACAGAGCCGGTGGGCACCGGGTGTCCGGCCTTGGCGTTGAACAGGTAAAGCGTCAGCCCCACCTCCTGCCCCCTCCGAGCCTTCTGCTTGTCCGGGTAGAGCTGAAGCTCTATGACACCCGTGGTCTTTTCCTCCTGGTGGGCCCCCCAGAACAGGTGCTGGTGGGTTGCGATGGGCCCCTTCGATTGCATGGCAACCTTGCCGACCGCCCTGGGCATGTGACAGTCGTGGCAACGAACCCCCATCTTCGGGTAGGGCCCTTTCACGTATTCCCTGTACGTCGACTTGACCCACACCCCGTACGGGCTCTGCTCGTCGTGGCAGGTGGCGCAGAACTCGGGCGTGGAGATGAAGTCGGACTTCGCCGTCTCGTGCTCGGGGGATTCCACCCCCGAACGCGGCCCGTACTTCGTGTCTCCGGGCGACGAAATGTAGCTGAAGTTGAACGGAGGGTGGACGCCCGATCCCGTGATTGTGTGGCAGACGTCGCACGATACCGACTCGTTCGCCCGCTGGTTTTCCTTCACCGGCGGGCCCGGGATCTTGCCCGCCAGGAACGCGAGCGGCGAGTGGCAGCCGATGCAGCCGGCCTTGACCCCTGCGACCTTCGGCTCCTGGTCGGCCTGCACGACGGCCAAGTCGAAGTATTCGATCTCGTCCCACCGGTGTGTATACGACTCGCTCATCATCGACCGCCGCCACTGGCGGTGGAACTCAACGTGGCATTCGCCGCACTCGCCGGGCTTTTCGAAATCGTCGTAGCTCCTACTGCCGGCCGCCTTGTCGCCGAACACAGGCCCCGCCCACGCACCGGCCGTCGTCGCCAGCGAAATCGCTATTCCCAGCAGAAGGCCCGATGCACACTTGCGATGATCGCGGTACATCTCTTCCCTCCTCTTGTCTACGGCCCAGTTGCAACTGTCAACCGGTGTCCAACCCCGACGATGCTTGTTTGCAACGTTCGGGTAATGCCACCAAGCGGGCCCCAGATCAAGTTAAAACGGGCGCCCCCCCCAGCGGGGGATCACCGCCGCAATTCGAGGTGGAGGTGGTCGAAGTGGCTTCTGGAGTTGCCGGGCCACAGGACGACGTCGAAGATCTCCGCTGCCTTGATCTTTTTTACCAGGCGCAC
>JALTMS010000227.1:6032-6477 GCA_027001345.1 Acidobacteriota bacterium
GAACCCTGGGGCCGTCGATTCCGATTTCCGAAATCCGCCGCGCGGTGCGCGCCGGATTTCGGAAATCGGAATCGACGGCCCCAGGGTTCCCTGCAAAGCGGTCACGTCGATGGCGAGACCGCGGCCGTGTCCGCTTAGAGTGCCTCCGTTTCGCTTGGTGCGGCAGACGTAGGTGCCGTTGTGCTCCACCTCGACCACTCCCTGCGACTCGAGCACCTTGGCGAGCTTCTCGATTGCCAGCGCCATGCTGCAGGCCACGAGCAGGTTGCCCGGTAGCTTCTCGGCCTTGTGCCTGAAGTCGACGTTGTGAACGGGTGTCGCCAGCAACACCGGCGTGTCCATGCGACAGAGCAGGCGCCCTGCACCACCCGTGCCACTTGTGGGTTCGTCGGCCATCTGAACCCTTGCATACGCCACCTCGAGCGAGTCGAGCCTGCGGGTACAC
>JALTMS010000228.1 GCA_027001345.1 Acidobacteriota bacterium
GGCTTCGGGGGTCCACAAGGCGGGGGCGGAAGGGTGGCCGGAAGGAGTTGGTATTGCCCACCGCCACAGTCCCTACAGCGAGCTCCACGCTCGCCGCAGGGTAGGCCCTCGCGTGGCCTCCAACATCGCCAGCGCCGACCTGACCACGTCGAAGGCCTCGGAGAATCCCCGCTGCTGGAATCGCACACCGCTGGCTTCGAGCCGGCCGTGCAAGGCTTCTGCTGCGTCGAGCATCGCCTCATGGTGTCGGAGTGTTCCGTCGAACGTGGGCAGGCGAGCCGACGTGGTCTGCTGCCGCAGGCAGTGCAGGTAGTGGCGGAAGGCCTCCCTCTCGCCGAAGCCGGCGGAGCTTGGCTGCACGCCAGAGAAGAGCGGGTCAGCGTAGGTGCTCACGATGCCGGCGGGAACCCTGAGCTCGTTGAGGACGCCCATCCGGTGGGCGACATCCATGAACAGCGGCTTGCACTCTGACAGGCTGCCAGGGCTGTAGTACCAGGTTGCCCTGCGCCGGATCTCGTCGTCGGCGTTGGCCAGGTAGCGGTCTGGAGAAAACGCCCTCATGTTCATCCAGGTGCCGGAGCAGATGGCGTTCACCGACGCCGCGCCAAGGCACAGGAGCTGGTGGTTCGCGTACCCCGCCACGACGTCCTTCCCCGCCAGGCGCAGCCCAGCGCACAGCTCGAGAACTCCACCCAGCCAGATGGGATCGGAGACCAGATAGGCGCCGTCCGGATGCTCCGCGAGCACGTACACGCCCGCCACATCGAGTTGCTCGAAGGCCTCGAGTACCTCCTGGATGCCGTGCTCGTCCCGGAGCGCATCGGCAGACAGGGCTACGGTGGCGTAGAGTGGAAGGTCGTAGTCTTGCGCCAGGGCCCCTTCGACAATCAGGCGCTGGACAGCCAGCCAGTCGTCGCTGATCCGGGACGCCATCAGGCCCGGGAGGATGAACGTTGTGGTGCCGAGCTCCTGGTTCAGCCGATGGAGGCGATCGAGAAGTGCGGTGGCCTGGGCGCCGCTGAAGAACGCCGTGGTGTCGTAGTCGGCCGGCCAGTAGTCGTGAGCTGTGAGGCGGTGATGATCGCTGCGCGGCACGTAGAACTGAGGGTCCAACAGCACGTGGCCGCCGTCGAGGGCGTTGATGTCCCTTGCAAGCCGCTCGAGCTGACCACCGTCGAGATCTCGAGGACTCAGGATGACGGTGCCGCCTCCCCACTCGCCGATCAGGTGACGGCTGTGCTCCATCATTCCGTGGCCGAACTGCAGGTAGAAGTCCATCCTCAACTCCTCCGATTCGATGCTTCGATCTCGTACAGCCACGCCAGCGCGTCTGCCACGGATCGGGGCCGTTGGGTTCGGTGCTTCTGCGTCAACGCCGCTACGAAGTCTCCGAACTTGCCATGCATATCGTCCGGGTGGTTGATTCGGGGCAGGCGCATCGTCTCCACCCGAGACAGGATCTCCAGCTCGTCCCTCGCCCCCTGCCGGAAGGGGTTGAACCCCACGACGCACTCATAGAGCAGCACGCCCAGCGAGAACAAGTCTGCCCGGGCATCGATGAGCCGCTTCTGGTTCCGAAACTGCTCGGGCGCACTGTAGCCCAAGGTGCCAACGCCAAACGGCAGATGCGTCGCCGTGAGCGAGTCCATGTCCAGCAGCCGTGCCAAGCCGAAGTCGAGCAACCAGTAGTCGCCCTGTTCGTCCACCATGACGTTCTCCGGCTTGATGTCGCGATGAACGATGCGCTTCTCCTCCGCGATCGCGAGCGTCTCCAGCAACTGCCGAGCGAGCCGCATGACGGACGCCAACGCCATCGGGCCGTTCGAGAGAACGGGACGAAGCGTCGACCCCGCGATCCGCTCCTCTCGCACCCAGATGCACTCACCGATAGGAGTGGGGAGAACCCCGGTCTCCAGGATGCGCGGCACCCGATCGCACTCCACGAGCTGCCCCGCAAGGACCTCCCGTTCCAACCTGTCGCCACTCGACTCGCGCAACAGCAGCTTCAGCACCACATCACCATCAGAAGCATGGGCTGCGGAGAACACGAGCTTCTGTCCCCCGCGGGCGAGCGGGCGGAGCCCCGTCAAGGCCGGGAACTTGCTGGCAATCCAGGCGACGTCGATACTCATCCCACGACTCCATCTTGGCGCTGTCCAGGCCGCCGAGTACGCTCCATGCGCCACACCCACTCGTTGAAGAGCCACGACGCGTAGGAGGCTGGGACCTCTCGACGGCGTGAGGCAGTCACGACCTTGGTTCCCGAGTCCCCGTGCGTGAGCATGCCTATTCCCATCCCGACCGCCTGCCGAACGGCCCAGTCCACCGCCCGGCCATCTGGAACCAGGGCGTAGGACTCAGAACTGAACCAGGCATTCTGCGATGCCTGCTCTAGCAAGCGCTCCTGCGCGCTCACCTTGGCCTCGACAGAAACCAGCATCTCGACGGCAAAGGTCTTGTGTACCGGGCGGGCGCGGCACTTCCGCCGCCGGCGAACGATGAGCTCGGCCTGCTCAAGTCGCCTGAGGCTGGCTTCCAGCCCCTTGGGAAAAACCTTGCTCAGAAAGGCCAGCTCGGTCCATCCGAGCGCGTTGAGCGCGTGGATAATGCGAATGTCCTGCGCACGGAGAGCATGCCGATGGTCCGACCATCGACGCGTACGGGTCTCGCGCCAGACAACAGCCACAATGTCCGGGAATCCAGTGGGCAGAGCTGGCTGGGCGAAGACAGCCAGCCGAGAGCCCCTTGGGAGAGCGAAGACCTGATTGACCAGGAACCTCTCAACGAGCGCTTGCTCTGGACCTGGCACAGCACCCCTGAAACGGAGGCCGAGTCCCACCTGCTCCATTGCGTGCTTGCCGGCTACCAGGGCATCGGCCCATACCACCTCACGCCGGCCCGGTGAACCGGGTACCGTCCACAGGGTGGGGTTGGTAGCAGTGGCGATCATCGAACCCCCGCCCAGCCCATGGTCAACACCTCCGCCTGCTCCAGCACCGTCTTCACCGCCTGCGCCTGCTTGTCCGGCGGATAGCCGTACTTCCGCAGGATGCGCTTGACCATCACCCGCAGCTTCGCCCGCACCGACTCCTTGACCGTCCAGTCGATGGTGGCGTTGCGGCGGACCGTCTCCACGAGTTCCCGTGCGATGGCCTTCAACGTGTCGTCGCCGAGCACCGCCACGGCGCTGTCGTTGGTCTCCAGGGCGTCGTAGAAGGCCACCTCGTCTTCGTTGAGCCCGAGGGCCTCGCCCCGCCGGTCCGCCTCGCGCAGCTCCTTCGCCAGCGCGATCAGCTCCTCTATGACCTGCGCCGCCTCGATGGCGCGGTTC
Organism: Acidobacteriota bacterium; assembly: GCA_027001345.1. GTDB lineage: Bacteria > Acidobacteriota > Polarisedimenticolia > J045 > J045 > JALTMS01. The sequence goes on from JALTMS010000228.1 coordinate 3,332, forward strand.
TGGTAGCGCCGGATGGACCGCTCCAGTAGCTCGGCGAAGGACCGGGACTGCACGACGTTGCGGCGTGAACGGGCCTTGATCTCGTCGTTGAGCAGCTTGCGCAGGGTCTCCACCGCCAGGTTCTTGTGGGGCAGGCCACGCACCTCGGCCAGGAACTCGTCCGAGAGGATGGAGATGTCGGGCTTGTCGAGCCCCGCGGCCGCGAAGATGTCGACGACCTCGTCGGAGGAGACGGCGCGGGAGACGAGCTGGCGGATGGCGTGGTCCAACTCGTCAGCGTCGCGTAGCCCCTCGGCGCTGCCCTTGGCCAGAGCCGAGCGCACCGCCTGGAAGAAGGCCACGTCGTCGCGAATCTTTAGTGCCTCGTCGTGGGGGACCGCCAGGGCGAAGGCCTTGGACAACTCGCTCACGGTCTTGAGGAAGCGCCGCTTGCCGTCGTCTTGGGCCAGGACGTGCTCCTGGCCCGCCGGCAGCAAGGCCAGGCGCTCGGTGGGCTGCCCGCCTGTCCAGGCCGACCAGTCGAAGCCGTGGAGGATCCCGCAGCAGACCTCGTACTTCTCCAGCATCACCGCGACAGCCTCTTCCTGGTCGAGCGCGGTGCGCCCCGAGCCGCCGCTGTCGGTGTAGTCGCGCAGCGCCTTCTTGAGCTGGTCGGCCAGACCGAGGTAGTCCACGACCAGCCCGCCGGGCTTGTCCTTGAACACCCGGTTCACACGGGCGATGGCCTGCATCAGCCCGTGGCCCCGCATCGGCTTGTCCACGTACATGGTGTGCAGGCAGGGTACATCGAAGCCGGTCAGCCACATGTCCCGAACGATCACGATCTTCAGCGGATCCGCCGGGTCCTTGAAGCGCTTGGCGATGGCCTCGCGCCCAGGCTTGTTGCGGATGTGGCCCTGCCACGTCGTCGGGTCCGAGGCACTCCCGGTCATCACCACCTTGATGGCGCCGCGGGCATCATCGGCGTCGTGCCAGTCCGGACGCAGCTTCACGATGGAGTCGTACAGGTCCACGCAGATCCGGCGGCTCATGCATACCACCATGGCCTTGCCGTCCATAGCCTCCTGGCGGCGCTCGAAGTGCTCGACCAGGTCGCGGGCCACCAGGCTGATGCGCTTGTCGGCCCCGACCAGCGCCTCCAGCGCGGCCCACTTCGTCTTGAGCTTCTCTTTCTTCTCGACCTCCTCTCCCTCGGTGACCTCGTCGAACTCCTCGTCGAGCCGGGGCTTCTCGGCCTCGTCCAGCTCCAGCCGCGCCAGCCTGCTCTCGTAGTAGATGGGTACCGTCGCGCCGTCCTCGACGGCCCGCTGGATGTCGTAGATGCTGATGTAGTCGCCGAAGACCGCCCGGGTGTTCTTGTCGGACAGCTCGATGGGAGTGCCCGTGAAGCCGATGAAGGAGGCGTGGGGCAGCGCATCGCGCATGTGGCGGGCGAAGCCGTCGATGAAGTCGTACTGGCTGCGGTGGGCCTCGTCGGCGATGACCACGATGTTGGAGCGGTCGGACAGCAGGGGGTAGCGGTCGCCCCTCTCGGAGGGGAAGAACTTCTGGATGGTGGTGAACACCACACCGCCGGAGGCCACGGCCAGCAGCTCGCGCAGGTGCCCCCGGTTGCGCGCCTGGACCGGCTTCTGCCGCAGCAGCTCGTGGCAGCGGGAGAAGGTGCCGAAGAGCTGGTCGTCCAGGTCATTCCGGTCGGTGATCACCACCAGCGTCGGGTTCTTCATGGTCGGGTGCAGCACCACCTTGCCGGCGTAGAAGGCCATCGTCAGGCTCTTGCCCGACCCTTGCGTGTGCCACACCACCCCGACCCGGCGGTCTCCACGCACGCCTCGGTCGCTCCGACCCGAGCGGTAGACGCCTTCGGGCGACGCGGCAAACCCGGGGGGTTCTCCATGCTCCGCCGTCGCCCGAACGGTCTCCTGGACCGCCACGTTGACCGCGTGGTACTGGTGGTACCCTGCCAGCTTCTTCGCGATACCGCCCTTTCCGTCGTCGTCGAACACGACGAAGTGGCGCACGAGATCGAGGAAGCGCCTCCGGTCGAACACGCCCCGCAGCAGGACCTCGAGTTGCGGCGTGGCCGCGGGCGCCAGGGTGTCGCCCTCGATGGTGCGCCAGGGCATGAAGCGCTCGCGGTGGGCGGTGAGCGTGCCGATCCGCGCCTGGAGCCCGTCGGAGATCAGCAGCGCCTCGTTGTACTCGAACAGCCCAGGGATCTGCTCCTTGTAGGTCTGGAGCTGAGCCCAGGCCTTCCACACGTCGGCCTGCTCGGAGGCGGCGTTCTTTAGCTCGATGACCGCCAGCGGCAGGCCGTTGACGAAGACTACCACGTCGGGGCGTCGGTTGTGCTGGCCGTGGACGACGGTGAACTGGTTGACCACCGCCCAGTCGTTGGACTCGGGCCGGTCGAAACCGAGCACCTGCACCCGCTCGCCCACCAACGCGCCGCCCGGCCCCGGCACTTCGACCTCGACGCCGTTCACCAGCATCCGGTGGACGGCCCGGTTTCGCTGCACCAGCGTCGGGGTCTCCGACAGGGTCAGCTTGCGGAAGGCGTCGTCCAGGGCGTCGGCGGGGAGCCTTGGGTTCAGGCGCGCCAGCGCGTCCCGCAGGCGGCCGGCCAGGACTACATCGTCGTAGCCCTGGCGCTCGGCGGCTGGCTCGCCGGGCGCGATGTCCGGGCCGTGCAGGACCTGGTAGCCGAGGCTCTCGAACCAGTCGAGTGTCGCCTGCTCTACCACGGACTCGGTGACGCCGTTAGCCATCGGTGGGCTCCTCCGCCGTTGCGGCTCCGGCCGCGGTCTGGATGTGCAGCCACTTGACCAGGTGGGCGGCGGCCTCCTTGGAGCGGGCGGCGTCCACACCGGCCAGGGCGAGGATCCGGCTCAAGGCCACCCGCATCCGCGATTGGAGGGCCTCGCGCTCGCGCCAGTCGACGCCCATGTGCGCCTGCGCCGTGGCGAGCAGGGTTGGTCCCAGCAGGGCGGGCTCGGCCTGGTTGAGCTCGCGGTCGGGGTCCAGGCCCAAGGCGCGCAGGTAGTCGCCGAAGCTCACACCCAAGTGGTCGAGCGGGCCGGCGTAGTCGGCGCGGAGCCGTGGCCCTCGGCCGTCCGCGCCGACTACGCC
>JALTMS010000229.1:0-1276 GCA_027001345.1 Acidobacteriota bacterium
CGAAGAAGGCGAAGTAGACGTCGTGGACGAAGTGACCCCAGGCCACTGCGAACATCGGCAGCCAGCGTACCTTCGCGGTCGCGTCACGGGGGGCAGCAGCGCTCATGGTCGAGCATTGTAAAGCCGGCGGACGGCCAGTGGCCTGCTCTCCACTGCGCGTTGGTCAAGCCTCGTCCCCCCCGATTCGCCATCCGGGGCAATGAGGGCTCCCGACGGTCAGCGCGGCAGTTCGCCAAGAATCTCGCGGATGCGCTCGGCGTGCTCGCCGTGAGGTTCGAGACGCAGCGCGGTCTCGAATGCCCGGCGGGCGGCGGGGACGTTTCCGATGGCGAGAAAGAGCGAGCCGAGGGTACGGGCCAGGTCGGGGCGGCGGGAGGCGCTGAGGGCACGCTGGTAGTAGTCCACGGCCCTCTGGGGTCGATTGCGGCTCCAGGCCAGTTTGCCGAGGGCTTCGAGAACGTCGGCATCGGTGGGATCCAGGATCAGGGCGCGCTGGAAGGCCGCTTCGGCGCGGTCGCCCTGGTCGGCGGCGGCGAGCAGCGAACCGCGGAGCAGGAGCAGCCGGGCGTCTTCGACATCGCGTTCCGCGGCCTGCTCGAGCACTGCCAGGGCCTCGTCGGACCGACCCTGGTCGATCAGGGTTTCGGCCAGGCCGCGGGCGGCCTCGGCGTTGCGAGGCCGGAGGTCGAGGGCGCGGCGAAAAGCGGCCTCGGCGGAGGAGAGACTTTCGGCGGTGATCGGTCGCAGGACGCGCCATGCGCGAGCCAGGTTCTCCTGCACCAGGTCGTCGTCGGGCGCTCGGCGAGCGGCCTGCTCGAAGACCTCGATCGCCTCGGTGGCATCGCCGCGGGCGAGCCAGAGGCTGCCGAGGGTCAGACGAGCGGGGAGGTTGGCCGGATTGGCTGCGAGTACCTTTTCGAGCCGCGCCGCGGCGTCGGCAAGGGCCTGAGGCGTGGCGTCGGGAGCGGCGAGCACCTCGCGGGCCCGATGCAGGACTTTCAGGGAGGTGACGGCCTCGATCGGATCCGGTCGCGGATCGCCCGGCAGCGGTGCGGCCCCCCCCGCGTAACCCAGAGAGCGCAGGGTGGCCAGGCGTTCCGCTCGGTGGGCGTCGGCCCCGGCTGCGGGCTGCGATGGGTCGGGCAGCGCTGGAAGCAGATGGCTCAAGGCGGAGACCATCTTCGGTCGCGTGGCGGCAAGATCTCGGTGCTCGGTCGGGTCGGTGACCAGGTCGTAGAGGTGAGGCGTGCCGGCGGAGAGCAACTTGAACCGCCCC
>JALTMS010000229.1:1286-6446 GCA_027001345.1 Acidobacteriota bacterium
TTCCATCTCGAAGCTTCGACCGCCGGGCGCGACCACCCGCCCGCCTTCGATCAGCGGCCGGCCGGTCATGGTCTTCGACGGAGGCAGCCCCGTCAGTCGGAGCAGGGTCGGAGCCAGGTCCACCAGACCCACCGGCGTGGTGAGCACGCGTCCGGCGGGCACCCCGGGGCCGGCAAGGATCAGCGGCACCCTCTGGGTGGCCTGGAAGAGCAGCACACCGTGGTCCTTCTCATCGTGCTCGCCCAGGCTTTCTCCGTGATCACCGGCCACCGCCACCAGCACCCTCGGCCAGCGGGCACGTAGCGCTTCGAGCAGTCGGCCGACCTGGGCATCGGCGAAGGCGATCTCGGCCTCGTAGGGGCGCCCCTCGAAACGGCTGCGCCAGGGCTCGGGGGCGACCCAGGGCAGATGGGGATCGTAGAGGTGGACCCAGAGCAGGAACGGGGGCTCGAGCCGAGTGATCTCTTCGAGGGCTCGATCGACCACCTGAGATGCGGCGCGCTCCCGCCAGTCGAACCAGCGCCGCGGGCCGCGCCGCACCTGGTCATCGAAGACCCCAAAGCCGCGACCGATGCCCGTCTGGCGATCGAGCACCGCCGAGCCCACCACCGCGGCTGTCCGCCAGCCAGCCCCGGTGAAGATTTCGGCCAGGGTGCCGACTGCCTCGCTCAGCCGCTCGCCGTTGTCCCGTGCGCCGTGGAGCCGGGGCGGCAAGCCCGTCATCAGCGTTCCGTGGGCCGGCAAGGTCAGCGGTGCCGGGGACAGGGCCTGCTCGAAGCGCACCCCGCCGCTGGCCAGGGCGTCGATGTTCGGGGTGGGGGAGGGATCCCGGCCATAGCAGCCGAGATGATCGGCCCGAGTGGTGTCCAGGGTGATCAGCACGACCCCGGCGGGGCGCTGAGAGCCAGCGCCCGCCGGTGTGGCAGCGGATCCAAGACAGGCCGCCAGCAGAGCCAGCACCAGGCGGGCGCTGCCGGCGGTACTCGAAACCATCAGGGGCCTTCGTTGTCGCAGGGGTTGGATCCTTTCACCAGGTAGAACCACGTGTCGGAAACGTCACCCTGGTCGCGGTCTTCGTAATGCAGGGTCGAGGTGGTGCCGAGCAGGGCGAAGCCTCCGTCCGGAGCACTCGATCGGTAGACATTGTAGACCGTCGCGTCGGGTGCCGCGTCCCACGACAGTCGCACGTGGGCCTTGCCCACCATCTCCACCCGCAGTTGCTGCACGGCGGGAGGGGTGGGCCAGCTCGTGGTTTCGGAGACGGTGACGTGCACGTCGTTGGCATCCTCGTTACCCGAGTTGGCCGGCCCGCTGCCGCAGGTCTCGTCCGTTTCCGCGCGGACCACGTAGTACAGCGTGGTATCGGTGGGGGCCGAGGCGTCGTCGTAGGAGAGGGTGGTCACGCCACTGGCGATCAGCGTGGAAGCCGAGGGGGTGAAGCCGGGCTCGGTGCTGCGGTAGACGTTGTAGCTGCCGCTTCCGCCGGTACCCCACGAAACCGCCTGATCCCACGAAACCGTCACCCCATTCGCGCCGCAGGCGTCGTTGTCCTTGGCGCTGGTCGCACCGCGGAAGGAGGGGATCGACGAGCAGTCCGCACAACTGGCGAAATCGGGCAGGCTGCCGTCCTTGAGGATCACGTCGTCGATGGTCCAGCCCGCGTCCTGGATCGAGCCGTCGGCGCTCTGTCGGAACTCGAGGTGAACCTGTGGTTTTCCATCGACCAGTGCGGTCAGGTCGTTGCGTTGCAGGGTGTAGGAGTTTTCCCGCAAGGTCGTGCCGTCGTTGCGGTAGAGCGGGTAGCCGGGGCCGGCGAAGACCCAAAGTGAAGCATCGTCCGAGCTGTGCACCCGCAACCGACGACGGTAGAGCAGTTCGGTGTTGGTCCAGCTCGTCGCATCGAACACCGGCGAAGTCGCCATGGTCGCCGCACCGGGCTCGTAGCGGCCCGCATCGGTGCCCAGCCCGCTCAGATCGTCACCCAGCACGCCCTGGTTGTTGTAGGCGTTGGCCGGATCGCCGCCGATGCCCTGAGGGGCACCGACTTCCCATTCTCCGTCGAGTGTCCATCCATTGGTACCGTTCTCGAAGGTCTCTCGGTAGTAGAGGCCCGGGATGTTGCCCAGAGCAAAGCGCAGCGGCTGCCCACTATCGTCGATCGTCGCCGTGTTGCCGTAGGTGTCCGTGCTCGAGACACGGAAGTAGATCTCCTGGCAGTCGCTGAACTCGTTGAGGGTCACCGAATGCCCGGTGGTCAGGGTGCTGTTGGACGAGGTGCGCCCCAGGGAAGGGGTCGTGCCCCATTCGACCACCGTATCGCCGGGCTCATCGGTGTTCCAGCGAATCGTGGCACGCTGGTCGGTGATCGTATCGACCTGCAGATCCTTGATCGCAGGCACACCGCAGTCTGCGTCGGCCACGTCGTAGTTGATCGCGGGGCTGCCGGTGCCATCGTCGGCATCCTCGTACGTCACTGTGATCACGTCGCCGTCGGCGAGCTGCAGCAGGCCGTCGCCGGGGGCTGCCGCGCCGGTGACGGTCGTGATGCTGCCGGTGAACTTGGAGGTGTTGGCACCGGTCTCGGTGACCGTCACCACTTCGCCCTCGGTGTCGGTCGAAGAGGTGACCTTGAGTACGGCGGTTTCCACCACCTCCGGATCCGCATTCAGGTCCAGGTCGGTGACCTGGAACGTCACCGAGTCGGAGCAGGAATAGATGTTGTTGTCGATTCGCGTCTGACCGGCGTGGCAGGGCTGCAATCCATCACCGAAATCGCCGAGGGTCTCGAAGTGGAAGTAGGCGCCGGCGTTGTCGTCAGCGGCGAGATTGCCCGCAGGGTCGGTGGACTGCACTTCGTAGTAGTAGATCGTGCACTCCGCCAGGCCGGTCAGCGTCACGTCGTGCTGGGTGACCCGCTTGGCTCCGGTGGCGGTCTGGCTCGGCGGCTTGACCTCACCCCAGATCAGCACCGTATCGGCGACTTCGTCGGTGTCCCAGTTGACGGTTGCCTGCGAGCCGGTGATGCCGGTCTCGTGCACGTTGCTGATGATCGGGAACACGCAGTCGGAGGTCGCGGTGTCCTGGCGGGTGATATTGGTTCCGCCGGCACCGTCGTCTGCGTCGATGTACTCGACGGTCAGCGTGTCGCCATCGGTGGTGGTCAGCAGACCGTCACCGTTGACCGGATCGGAGGAAGTGGTGGTGATGGTGCCCTCGTACTTGCCCGAGTCGGGCGCCGTTTCGTCGAGGATCACCGTTTCGGGGTCCGGCTCGCTGTCGGACCAGACGGTGACCGAAACCGTCGGTGCGCCCACGTTGGCGTCGGTCACCCGCAGGGTGATCAGGTTGCTGCAACCGTAGGTCGCCTGGTCGAAGCGCACCTTGCCGGCGAAGGGCTGGGGAGCCGCCTCGACGCAGGCGGAGACCGGGCCGGCGCACTGGGCGTTGGTGCCGAAGGCCTGCACCCGGTAGTAGACAGTGAAGTCGTTGATCAACTCGTCGTCGGTGTAGGTCGTGGTGGGAGCATCGATCCGCGCCAGCGGTGTGTGGCCACGGTTGCAGCCGATGTCCGTGCGGTGGATCACATAGCTGCCCGCGTCGGGCACCGGATCCCAGTTCAATTCCACCGAGTTGGTCAGGGCCTTGGCGGTCACCGTGGGAGCCGCCAGGGTAGGGCAGGCCGAGCTGCTCTGGTTCTCTGGATCGGAGGCCAGGCCGCAGGCGATGTCGTGGCGGTCGAAGGCGGCGAAGATCGCCGCCGCGTTGGGCGTGCCATTGGACAGGTCGCCGTCGTCGTCGTCGGCCACGCGCATTCGGTGATACCAGGAGCCGGTCCCGCAGCTATCGGCATCCGGAAGCGAACAGTTGTAGATGTCGCCGCCGGAGCCGTCGCGGGAGGAGTACCACAGGTGTTCGGCGAGTTGCCAGGCGCTGTCATTGTCCCAGCCCGCGTCGGGCAGGTCACGGGTGGCCAGATCGTAGATCGCCTCGCCGATGACATAGGCCTCGCAGTGGACTTCCTTGCCGCAGGGACCGCCGCCGCCGCCGCAACGGTCGCGGGTGAAGTTGGTCGGCGTCGCCGGCGTGTTGGCCTCGCGGGCCGCCCAGTCCATGTCGCGAATACCGGTACAGCTCAGACAGTTGTCGCCATAGCCGCCGCAGGTGCGTCCGTCGGAGTAAAAGCCCCGGCCGATACACGATTCGCGGCTCTCGAAGATCGCCACCACGTCGGCGTAGGCCTCCGACGGATTGTCCGAGCCACCGCCGTCGTTCTGATCGAAGCCGTGGCCCCACTCGTGGGTGACCACGCCGTTGATCAGACTGGTGTTGTTACAGCCGCCACCGGCCTTGTACATGTTGATGTTGCCGTTCCAGAAAGCGTTGCAGGTACCGTTGACGTTGGAGCGACACTTGACCCGGCCGTTGAGCCAGGTGTTGTCAGGCAGGTAGAAGCGTGCCTTCTGTCCGACCCGGTTGACCGAGTGGAACATCGAGCGCGAGGCCTCCGTGTTGCCTGCCGAGGCTCCACTGGCCACCGCACAGTTGGTTCCCGCGCTCATCCCGAGGTCCACGTCGTCGTCGCAGACGCCTGGCTCGTCGAGCGTCCCGCAGACATCCTCGATGTAGTAGTACTGGCCGCTGAGGTTGGTGCGCACCTCCGAACCGAGGGTGGCACAGGAGTAGATGCCGAAATCGCTGGTGTAGACATCGGCACCGCCGTCTTCCGACACGTCCACGAAGGGCATCGGATAGCCGGCCACCTCGCAGCCGTCATTGGCGCAATCCCCGTCGGGAGAGATGGGGTAGACCCCGCCGCGCACCGCCTCGTAGAGGGTCGAGTCGAAGAAGGCCAGCACCTGTCCGCTGTGGGCATCGATCTTGGCCACCCAACGGGCCGGCTCACCGGGAACTTGCAGGGCGAACTTCCAGTACAGGCGATGATCGATGCCGGTGCCGCGGCTGCCGCTCCACTGGCTGGCACCGGAGAGATCGGGGCTCACCGGCATCAAGCCCAGGCTCGCGTCGGCCACCATCTGGGTCTGCGCCATCCGCTCCGGACCGACATAAGCTTCGAGGATCGCACGGGCTTCGTCGGCGCTGAGGCTCGGCTCGAGGGAAATGCGAACGGGCGCCAGGCGACTGGCGCCGAAGCTGACCAGG
>JALTMS010000230.1 GCA_027001345.1 Acidobacteriota bacterium
TGTCCCGGGCGCGGATCGTCGGTGGTCTGTGGAAAGGACGGACCACCGGTGCGCCGCTGGCCGTGCTGATCGAAAACCGTTCCAATCGTCAGGGACGGACCCAGCGCCGCAAGACCACGCCGCGCCCGGGACATGCCGACCTGGCCGGCGTCCTCAAGTACGGCTTCGACGACATCAATCCGGTGATCGAGCGTTCGAGCGCTCGGGAGACCGCCATGCGCACCGCTCTGGGAGCGGTTGCCTGTCACCTGCTCGAGGCTCTCGGCCTGCGCATCACCGCCCACGTGGTGGCTCTCGGGGACGTGGAGGCGCCGCCCCTGCCCGAGGGCTGGGGCCCCGACCAGGTGGCCCGCGCCCGTGCCCGCTCGACCGTGGGCTGCTGCGACGGTCCCACGGGGCGGCGCATGATCGAGCGCATCGAGGAGGCCCGGCAGCGGGGCGAGAGCCTCGGAGGCCGGGTGGAGGTCATCGCATGGGAAGTGCCCGCCGGGCTGGGATCCTACAGCCAGTGGGATCGCCGCCTCGACGGGCGGCTGGCCCAGGGGTTGATGGCGATCCAGTCGGTCAAGGCGGTGGAGATCGGGCAGGCCGAGGCGGCCAGCCGGGCATTCGGTCGTCAGGCGCAGGACGTGATCGTTCGCCGGGGTGCGGGCCTCGGACGCACCAGCAACCTGGCCGGCGGTCTCGAGGGGGGGGTGAGCAATGGTGAGCCGGTGGTCGCCCGGCTGACTCTCAAGCCCATTCCGACCCAGCGCCGGGCGCTGCCCACGGTGGACCTGGACACGGGGCAGGCTACCGAGGGGCGTTACGTGCGCAGCGATGTGGCCGTGTTGCCCGCGGCGGGGGTGGTGGCCGAGGCGGTGCTGGGGCTGGTGCTGGCCGACGCGCTGCTCGAGAAGTTCGGCGGCGAGTGCATGGACGACTTGCGCGCGGCCCTGGCTGCCTATCGTCAGCGGATGCCCCGTTGGGAAGAACCATGACCTCCCGGCGCCGCGCGGTGGTCCTGACCGGGCCGATGGGGGTGGGCGAGGGCGCCGTGGCCGGGATCCTCGCGCGCTGGCTGGGGGTGGCGGGCACCGATCTCGACGCGCTGATCTGCCGCCGCGAGGGGATGGACGTGCCGGCGCTCTTCGCTCGCGGCGAGGAGGTCTTCCGGCAGGCCGAGCGGCGGGCGGCGCGAGCCTGGCTCGACGAGAGCGCTGCTGCGGGAGGTGTACTCGCCCTGGGGGGCGGCACCCTGGAGGGTCCGGACACCGCCGCGGCCCTCGAGCAGGTGGCGATCATCGTTCATCTCGACGCGGACGCGGCGACCGTGCTCGCTCGCCTCGATGCGGAGGCCATCGCTGCGCGGCCCCTGCTGGCCGCCGCCGCCGATCCTCGGGCCGCCCTCGAGGACCTTCGCCGCCGCCGGGCCGGGGGCTACGCCCGCGCCGCCCTGCGCATCGAGACCGCAGGGCGGGCAGCCGAAGACGTGGCCCTGGATCTGCTCCGGGCGATGTACGAGCCCGCTTGCGGGCCCTGGCGGCAGGAGCCGCGGGAAGTGGGGCCCGGGGTCTGGATCTCCCGCGGTGTGTGTCGGCTGGCTGCGCCCCGCGGTGCGGTGCTGCTGGTCGATACTGACCTGCCCCGGGGGCACGATCGGGCCCTGGCCGGGCTCGAGGCGGCGGCGGGAGGGAAGGTGCTCAGGCTCTCCCGCCGGGGGGGAGAGGGCTGCAAGACCACCGAGAGCCTGCTCGCCGCCTGGCGCGAATTGCACCAGGCAGGCGTGGACAAGGATCTGCCCTTCTGGGTCGTCGGGGGAGGAACCCTCAGCGATCTCGGTGGCCTGGTGGCCCACACCTACAAGAGGGGTCTCGAGCTGCACCTGTTTCCCACCACCCTGCTGGCCCAGCTCGATGCCGCCCTCGGTGGGAAGAACGGCATCAATCTCGAGGGGACGAAGAACGCGGTGGGTACGATTCGTCTGCCCGAGACGGTGCAGATCGATCCGCTCTACTTGCTTTCCCTGCCCACCGAGCAGCTTCGCGAAGGGCTGGCCGAGGCGGTGAAGAGCGCGCTGATCGGCAATCCCGAGCTGCTCGCGCTGCTTGAAAGCCGCCCGCGGGAAGTGCTTTCCGGTCGCCTCGACCTGCTCGAAGCGGTGATGACTGCCGCTGCCGGGGTCAAGCTGAAGGTGGTGGGCGAGGACCTCCACGAGGCCGGTCGCCGTCATCTGCTCAACCTCGGCCACACCTTCGGCCACGCCCTCGAGGCCCTGGCTGCCTCCCGGCAGATCGCCTTCGGCCATGGGCAGGCCGTGGCGGTGGGCCTGGTCTTTGCGGCACGGCTGGCGGGTCAGCCCGCCCTGGCGGAACGTCTCGCCGCAGTGCTCGGGGCTTTCGGCCTGCCCGTCGCCCTGCCCGAGTGGGCGCGGCGGGAGCCGGAGACTCTGGTCGAGGCCATGGGGCAGGACAAGAAGCGCCGTGGCGGTGAAAACCTGTGGCTGCTTCCCGAAGCGGTGGGCAAGGTGCGCCGGGTGGTGATCGATCGGCAGAGCGTGCTGCGGGCGCTCGGAGAGTGGCGATGAAAGAGATCCTTCTACTCCACGGTCCGAATCTCAATGCGCTCGGCCGGCGTGATCCGGAGATCTATCCCCGCATCACCCTGCCCGAACTCGAAGCCCGGGTGCGCGCCTGGGCCGGTGAGCGCCGGTGGGGCCTGCGGGCCTTCCAGTCCAACTCGGAGGGGGCGCTGATCGATGCGCTGCAAGAGGCCGCCGAGTGGGCTGCCGGCGCGCTGGTCAACCTCGGTGCCCTGACCCACAGCAGCTACGCCCTGCACGACGCGCTGCTCGACCTGTCTCGTCCGGTGATCGAAGTGCATCTTTCGGCCATCAGCCAGCGGGAACCCTGGCGGCGGGTGAGCGTGATCCGCCCGGCATGCAGGGGCTTTGTCGAGGGACGGGGTGTGGAGGGCTACCGGCTGGCCCTCGATCTGCTCGCCGCCGCTGTGGCCGAGGACGAGGAGGGCGAGCGATGATGCTCTTCGGCAAGACCCGGCAGCTCGAGGCTCGGGTCGACGAGTTCTTCGATGCGGTCAGCCAGGGGGCGCTGATCTTCGCCAGTGGAGTCGAGCACTTCGTCGCCGGCAGGGAACAGGCCTTCGGCGCCGACCTCGAGGCCGTGCACGAAGCCGAGGAGCGCGCCGATGCCCTGCGGCGGGAGGTCGAAAACCAGCTCTACTCCCACTCGCTGATCCCCGACCAGCGGGGCGACGTCCTGGGCCTGCTCGAGTCTTCCGACGACGTGATCGACGAGGCCTATTCGGCGTTGGCTCATCTGGATGTCGAACGTCCACGGATCGACGCCTCCGAGTGCGAGGATTTCGTCGAGCTGGCCAGGTCGGGCGCCGCGAGCGTCGAGGCTCTGGTGCTTGCCGCGCGGGCCTTTTTTCGCGACGTGGCGGCGGTCAAGGACCACCTGCACAAGGTGTACTTCTACGAAAAGCAGGCCGATCGGATTTCTCTGCGGCTGCGCCGGCGCATCTTCGGTTCCGACCTGGAACTGGCCGGCAAGTTGCACCTCGCCGGCTTCGTCGAGCGCCTGGCCCGAGTCTCCGATCGTGCGGAGTCGGTGGCCGACCGCATCGCGATCTACGCCATCAAGCGGAGCGTCTGAGACGGTGTCCGTCTTCTTCTTCCTCTCCAGTGGGCTGTTTCTCGGCTGGTCGCTGGGGGCCAACGATGCGGCCAACGTCTTCGGCACGGCGGTCGGTGCGCGCATGATCCGTTTTCGCACCGCGGCGCTGATCTGCGGTGTCTTCGTCGTCATTGGCGCCACCGTCGGCGGAGCGGGGGCGGTGGGCACCCTGGGCGCCCTGGGAGCGGTCGATGCTCCTTCGAGTGCCTTCCTGGTGGCGCTGGCCGCGGCTCTGACCGTGTTCTGGATGTCTCGGCTCTCGCTGCCCGTTTCCACCTCCCAGGCGATCGTCGGGGCGATCGTCGGCTGGAACGTCTTTGCCGGCGAGCCGACCGATGCCTCGGTGCTGACCAAGATCGTCCTGACCTGGTTTGCCTGTCCCCTGCTGGCGGCGGTCTTTGCCGTCGTGCTCTACCTGGCCCTGCGCACCCTCTTCGGCTGGCTCGGCCTGCACCTGTTCCACGTCGATCTGCTGACCCGCATCGGCCTGGTGGTCGTCGGGGCTTTCGGTGCCTACAGCCTGGGGGCGAACAACATCGCCAACGTGATGGGCGTCTTCGTCGCCTCCGTGGATCTGCCGGTGCGCCAGGTGCTGGGTGTCGCTGTGAGCGGTGCCCAGCAGCTCTTCTTTCTCGGTGCGCTGGCGATCGCCATCGGAGTGGCGACCTACTCGCGGCGGGTGATGGAAACCGTCGGTAGCGGCCTGCTGGCGCTCAACCCCCAGGCGGCCCTGGTTGCCGTGCTGGCCAACGCCCTGGTGCTCTTCGTCTTCGCTTCCCAGGGACTCGAGAGCTGGCTCGTCGGCCACGGCCTGCCCGCTCTGCCCCTGGTGCCCGTTTCGAGTACCCAGGCCGTGGTCGGCGCGGTGATCGGCATCGGCTTGCTCCGCGGCGGTTACGGTATCCGCTACCGTCTGCTCGGAGAGATTGCCCTGGGCTGGGTGCTGACGCCCGTTGTGGCGGGGATCCTCTCCTGGGGCGCCCTCTTCGTGCTGGGGAACCTCTTCGCCTGAAGGCTCCCGCGGCTCCGGCCCGACCGGGCTCAGTGGCCGTAGCCGCCTCCACCGGGGGTTTCGATGATCAGCAGGTCGCCCGGGTGGACGGTGCGGGCCGCGGCGGAGGGGAGCGTCTCGCGGCGGCCGTCGACTCGGAGCAGGCGCAGACGGGCGGGGCGGCCGTCGCCGCCGCCATCGAGGCCCGGAGGGCCGGTGCGGCGGTGCTCGCCGAGTACCGACAGCTCCAGGTGGGCGAGAAAACGTAGCGCGCGCACCATGCCGTCGCCCCCACGCCAGCGACCGTCCCCTCCCGATCCGCGGCGCAGGGCCATTTGCTCGACGCGCAGGGGAAAACGCTGCTCGAGAATTTCCAGATCGGTCAGCCGGGTGTTGGTCATGTGGGTGTGGACCGCAGGGGCGCCCTCGAAGCCCGGGCCGGCGCCCGCCCCGCCGCCGAGGGTTTCGTAGAAGCTGCGATGCTCGTCGCCCACGAGCAGGTTGTTCATCGTTCCCTGACTCGAGGCGACCAGCCCCAGGGCTCGCAGGGCTCCGCAGGCCAGGCGCTGGCTGATTTCCACGTTGCCACCCACCACCGCGGGACAGGCCGCGGGATCTTCGGTGAAGCTCGGATCGAGACGGCCGGGCTCGAGGAGGATTTCCACCGGAGCGAGCAACCCCTCGTTGAGAGGCAGATCCTCGTCGAGCAGCACGCGCAGCACGTAGAGCACCACGCTGTTGACGATCGCCGGGGTGGCGTTGAGGTTGCCGGGATCGACGGCCCCCGCGCCGCGGAAGTCGACGCGCAGACGATCGCCGTCGGACTCGATGGCGATCGGCAGTCGGGAGCCGTCGTCGAGGATCTCCTCGGTGTGCACCGCAAAGGGTGCCCGTTCCGCCAGCCTGGCGCGCACGCGCTGCTCGACCCGCCGCCGCAGTTGGCGGCAGAGATCGTCGAAGGCCTGGGCACCGCGCTCGGCGATCAGCCGCTCGGTGGCCCGCACCCCCGCCAGGTTGGCGGCCAGGGCGGCCCGCAGGTCCGCCAGGTTGTCTTCGAGGGCCCGGGTGGGCCACGGCCCGGCGGTCAGGCGCTCCCGCACGGCCTGCCAGCGAGCCCGGCCATGCCGCATCAGCAGCAGCGGGGGGAAGACCACCCCCTCTTCGGCCAGGTGGCGGGAGTCGGGAGGCATCGAGCCCGGCCGCCGGCCGCCGATCTCCGCGTGGTGCGCCCGGCTGGCCACCAGGGCCCGCAGGGCGCCGCTGCGGTCGAAGACCGGCGAGAGCAGGGTCAGGTCGGGTAGGTGGGATCCGCCGAAGGCGGGGTGATTGGTCAGCACCGTGTCGCCGGGCTGCAACGCGAGGACCTCCATCACCGCCCGCGCGCACAGTCCGAGGCTGCCGAGGTGGACCGGAACGTGGGGCGCGTTGACCAGCAGGCGCCCCCCGCTGTCGAGCAGGGCGCAGGAATAGTCCAGGCGCTGGCGAATATTGGTCGATACGGCGGAGCGACGCAGGGCCTCGCCCATCTCCTCGGCGATGCGCCCGAGGCGACGGGAGAAAAGTTCGATCTCCACGGCCCGGGGGCGCGCGCCGGCGGCGCCGGCGGCCGCGGCCCGCCACCGGCCGACCAGGTGGCCGGCTTCGCTCACGCTCAGGCTCCACCCATCGGGCAGCACCGTCATGCTGTGGGCTTCGGCCACCAGGGCCGGACCTTCGATGCCGGTGCCGGCGGCCAGCCGCCTGCGTTCGAAGACCGGCACCGGCATCGAA
>JALTMS010000231.1 GCA_027001345.1 Acidobacteriota bacterium
GCCTCGAGTCGGTCCATGAACTCGCGCGTGGAGCCCAGCGATTGGATCGTCCCCTCAATGCCGATGACGAACGACCACGTGCGCCCGATGATGTATTCCTCAGGAGAGCTGAAATGGATGGCGTAGAAAACGTCGAGGGGATTCGGTGCCGAGACGCGTGGATGATTGTGAGCGGCGGCGGCGACGTCTGCCGTCGCCTTCGTCAGCTCCTGCTCGAAATAGTTTCGGTGGTACCGCTGGACAGTCGCCTGGCCGTCGGTTCCTACATGTACCACGCCGTCGGCGCCCCTCACGCGCACGTTCTTCCGTGACGTCGCGGGGAAGAGGTAGACGGAAAACGAGCCGTCACTCTCTGCGACGACCACGTGGTTGTAGGCCTCGGCATCCTGGTGAAAGACAAACACCGATGCCGCGCTGCGAAAGGCGGTGGCAGCCCTGGTCAGCCAACCCTCTTCCTTCGACGGCGGGGAGAACTCGGCAAAGTCGAGTTTCGACGAGCTGGCGTTCTCCGTGACGAGAAAGTGCTTCCTGAAGACGTGCTCGACCTCGTCGAGAACGCCGATCGCGCAGCGGCGCCCGGCTTCGTCGCGCGAACAGAGGTAGATGCCCTGTCGCGGCCATACATGCCCCGATGATTCGACGGCATCCGTCGCGATGGCCGCGAACGCATCGAGTTCGGCGATCAACCTGCCGCGCTCGGTGATCGCGTCGAGTTCACGGCGCGAAGGCTCCGGATCGTCCGGGGGCGACGTGGACTCCGCAAAAACCGTGACCGTGGCCAGCACACAGAGAGCGACGACGATCGCCCGCTCACCGCACACTGAAAGTCGGTGACCGAACGCCGGCCATGGCGAAGCCCAACGACCGGTACGGAGGAAACAAGACGGCTGCATCGGCACCCCCCGGCTGAAGAACCCGTCTATTCTGAACGAAGCAGGGCGAGGGGGGCAATGGCCAAGGTGACCTGGGGCCCGAACGAAGCGGCGGTGAAGATCACGGGAGTCGGACGCGACCGTACGGCCCTTCCACGAGAATTGCCAGGATCGCCGCGGAAAGTCCGACTCCACTCATCCTGGGTCCTCCGTGGCCGGAAGTCGGGTGGTGCCGTATCCGAGGTCGGGTCGCTGGCAGGGAAGTTTGCCACGGGACTGATCATGATCGGTGGCGGCTACGACAGAGTCGTCATGCTGCGGCTGTACTCCCTGCTGAACACATGGTCACGCCAACCGACAAGAGCTGCGAGGGCGATGCCCGCCAACTCCGCGAGCAGAACGAGGCGCTTTACGCTGAATGTCTTGACCATCCGCGGGGTGTTTCCGTTCCTTGATCGATCAGGCGCAGGGGCGATCCATGCGCAAGACGGGAGACCTCTCCTGCTCCGTCTGCCGCTCGATCATTCATTCCATCTCACTCTTCAAGTAGTGACGGATGCGGAATGCCTCACCCATTCGTGGCCTATCTCTCTGTATGGTCGACTCGTCCCGGCGTGGCGCACCCTGCCTCGCTCGGGGGAAAAAAGAGGGGTGGGCCTGTCTCGGCCCACCCCTCCCGGAAAGTACTGTCTCTGCCTAGTTGCTGCAGTTGTCCGGATTGAGCACGTACTCTCCATCCGCGATGAACTCCGATCGTCCGGTGTTTCCACCGCAATCACTCGCCTCGGCAGCTACCACGGCATCGAGGAAGTGCGTCCGGCCGCAAATCGAGTACGCCCGGCACCACAGTCCGCGACCGATATCGACGCTTTCATCGAGGAGTAGCCCGTCGCCGTTGCCGTAGTGCAGGCCATCGTAAACGACGCAGTCATCCACCAGGATCCGCTCCCGCAGCACGACTCCGGCCGCCCCATCGTCATCACTGGTCGACAGGTAGTCGGAGATGGGAACGACCTTGGGCACCTCCAGGTAGGGCTCGAAGGAGCCGAGGGTCACACTCGGAGCCACCAGATCGACGGTAAACGATATCGTGTCGGACGCTTCCAGGCCCATCTCATCCCGCGCTCTGACGGTGACGTCGTAGTCGCCGTGTTGCTCGTAGGTCGGTCCTCCCTGCGGCTCGTACGAACGCTCGAGATCCGGATCGCAGACATCCTCGAAGTCGTCACTTACCGTCACCGGGTTACCATGACAACTCGCTTCCGCCGGGCCCGTGATGCCTCCCGTTGGATTCATGGTGTCGTCTACAAGCACCGCAACACTGTCGTCATCACTGGCGCCCGCGGAGTCGGTGACGGTCAAGGTGATATCGTGAGGCCCCAGACCGAGTGTTACGTCGACGGTTTCTCCGCTGGCCAGCAGGAACCCGCCTTCGGTCCAGTCGAATCCGAGAATGTCGTCGTTCGTGCCTGGCGTCGAATCGGGATCGGAAGAGGCCGAGCCATCAAGCTGCGCAGTGGCGACCAGATTGCCGCTGCATTCGAGTTCCTGGTCCTCACCCGCGTCGCTCACCGGTGGCCGATTGCGCTGTCCGGCAATGGTCGTCATGCCGACCACGACCTCCTCGCCAGAGGCACCGACGGAAGCGCCGAACAAACGCAGGGTCCACTCCCCAGCCTCAGGATTGCGCACAGTATAGACGGAGAAAGTCGCCCCGGCTTCGCGAGTCACGTCCGGCGCCACCGTCGAGCTATCGATAATGCGTCCGGACGGCGCACGCAGGCTCACATCCACCCGGCCCTTCAGCCAACTCGCACTGAAGGTGGCCTGGATCTGGCCTGCCGGCACCTGCTTGGGGATCTCCGTCATCTGTCCGGGCATCACCCGATGCGTCTCGCAGGGCCCGGGCACCATGCCGGCAATCAATGCTCTGACCCGCTGGAACTCGCAAACGAGGTCTGAGGTCGTGAGCATCTTGAATTCACCGCCGGTGTCCTGCGCGATGCGCGAGAGCATCCAGGCGTCCGCGGATCCGAAACCGAAGGTGTAGATCGGCCACCCTTCGTTTGCAAAGCAGGCTTGGGGCGCTCCGAAACTGCCGACATTGTGTTTACCATCGGTGAGCAGGATCGCACCCCGGCGCTCCTGCCGGCCGCGACGCTTGAGTTCGTCGCAACCCATCAGAATTCCAGCACGCATGTTGGTCGAGCCGGACGAGTCGATCGAATTGATCGCCCCCAACAGCGCGTCGCGGCCCTCGGGCCAAATACGCAGGGGGCTGGCCAGGCGAGCCCGTCCGTCGAAGTCCACGACACCAATCTGGTCATCGTCCACAGAGGCTACGAGGTAGGCGCGAGCAGCATCGTGACGCTTGTTGCCCCGGTCGTTCCATCTCATGCTACCGGAGCTGTCCATGATCAGCGTAACATCGACGTTCACGATCTCCGTGGGCTGGAACGGCGTCAACACTTCACGGATCGCCTCTTGGCAGACGGGGCAGAAATGGGTTACCCCTCTCGCCACGACGCGCATCAGGCATGTCCAGACCGGACGATAGGCATCGCAGTGGAAGTAGTGGGCTCCCTCGTAGATTCCTGTAACGATCTCCCCCGGGTAAGGATTGTCACTGTCGTCGGCGCACTCGGTGCAGTCGGGGTTCCGCCAGGTGGGAATCGGCGTATGCTGATTGACGAGATTGCTCCACTTCAACTGATCCCGGTTGGTCTGGATGGTGACGTTTGGAGCCGACGGTTCGTGGGCGGTCGAATGACGATCGCGATCGGTGTCGATTCCACAGCCTCGGTAGTACTCGTACTCGTCCGCGAGACCGAAGGCGGAGTGCCCAAGCTCGTGCAGAGTCGTCGCCTGCCAGTTTGCGGCGAGAGCACTGGTGCCGATCTCTCCTCCGGATCCGCCGTGGATCGCGCTGTTCACCAGTACGATGGCTACATTCCACTCGGGAATATAATTGTCGAGGACTTGTCTGGCGGAATTCTGGTTCACCGTCAGGAGTCGGCGAAGGACACCGTCGCCGCAGTAGGTTGCATCGAAGTAGGTAGCGGCGGTCGCGCCACTTCCCCCGCAGGCGGTGGGGTCGTCGGCCCCGATGTCCGTCGACGCGACGTCGATTCGCCAGACATTGATCGAGGAGCCGACGGTGTCGAAAGGAGGTTCCAACATCATATAGTTGACGAATTCCTGCACTCGCGCGTGAAACGCTGGAAGTTGGTCTTTCTGGAAACCATCACTGAGGAAGACGATATTGAATCGTTCCGAAGCGGGCCCATTGGCCTGTACGAGAGCAGTCCCCACGACGTTCCCGTCCGAGGTTCCGGCCACAGCGGAGCGATTCACGAGCCCGATGGCAGCCAGCATGGAGAGGAAGAGCAGTACTGTCGATACCCGGCGCATCATTCACCTCCTTCCGGCTGACCATCGTCAGAGTCCTTGATCGGGGCGCTGGAGATAACCAGCCGCGCGGATTCCACCACCGCGTCAAGCGACTCCTTGTCCGAGTCTTGCGTCTCGTAGATCACGAGCACGCTGCCCACTGGCGCCTCGGGAACGATCACGGAGAAGATCTTTTCGTCAGGATGGGAGACTTCGCGGCGCATGCGGCCCGGCAAGCCGCCTTCTGTCTGTTCGACCCATTCCACGGGCGTAGGCACCGGATGCTGCATCACCCGCCGGTAGATCAGGTCGTCCGAGGGCGACCGCACCTCGATCCAGAAGCCGCTGAGTTCCCCCTTCTCTCCCGGCAGTCGCATCGACGGTGGGAGGACCACTCGCAGCGGACGCCGAGACAAGATCTCGTAGGCGCCATTCAAGTAGCGGATTTCGAGCCTCTCGGCCGCCTGGGCCCTCGCTCGCGGGCTCTGGTCAGCAGCCAAAACGGGAATCAGGGAGGTTCCCGCGAGCATGACGATCAGAATCGCGATCAACGTCCTGCATGATCTGGTCATAGTGCCTCCTTCACTTTCTGGCTCGGTAACCTTCCGACGCCTCACCCGAGGGTCTTCCTGGAAGTCGATCCGAGAATGGACAAATAGGGTCCGGAATTCGGAAACAGTCCGCGGGGTCCGGAGAGGGCGGGGGGCCCTCGAGGCCAATCCGAGGCGCGGCAAACCCGATCTGGGGCTCTGCCTTCGTTGCCGGTGATGAGACAGATTCCACGAAACATGCGTCTGCACCCCCTCCACTCAGTCGGAAGAATTGCAAAAACGCTGCCAGGACCGACACGGCGCCAGGCTTCGCGTCAGGAAATCGGTCTCACGCCGCGTGACCAGGAGCTTTTCGCGGATAGCCGTTGCAGTGATTTGAATCGTTCGGGGAAAACCTGGAGGGGCCGTCTGTCCTGCCTCGGAGACAGAAGTGCTTCACGCGTGGGAATCGCTGTAGTTTCGAGCGCTGGTTGGGGGTCGGTTCACGCGAGGGGGAGATGCTTCTGAAAAACTCAGGCTCCGGGGGGCCATAAATGGTAGATACTTACAATCCTGCCCACAAACGGAAGCCCGTCGCGACCGATGTGGGCAGAGGAGAAAACTGGGTTGTTGGAGCTGCTTATTCCCGGGCCGTGGTTTTCGATCTACTGCCGCCTACGGCAACGGAGAGGAGAACATCGCTGCGCGGCGAGACATACACCACCTGCCGTCCGCGATGACCGATGCGTTACCTCTTCCTCTTCTACAACTTCTCTCGTACGCCGCTCTGTTTTTTGGGCAGCCTTCACTTCTTGAGCCGCTCTGCAACGTGGCGCCTTCTTTGAGCGCTGCGTGACAAGCCGGATGCACCGTCTCGGAGCAGGGTTTCTCTCAAGCGTAGGTGGCGTCGGCCGCGAGAGCGGCAGGAAGGTGAGCGAGGTGTTCTGCTATGGTGAGGACTAGGCTGCGAAGGATGGCAAAGAGAGCGCCAGCGCACGGTTTGCGCGGAGGCCTTCCCCTCGGTGCGTTAGATTCAGCGTACGGGCCCCTGTCTACGAAACCGGCCGCCGGAGCGCCGGAGTCAGCCAGCGGCGTGCGAGCAGGTCTTGTCACACGTGAAGGTGCCAAACACACGTCCAACGCTCACACCCTGAGCTTGCGCAAATGCGGGCGGAGCGCCTCCTCCAACCGTCCCATGGCTGAGATCAACTCATCATGAATCTGTTGCCATTTGCCCTCATCACTTCGGTAGCCGCCGGTCCGAAGTGCTTTGCAGATCCGACATGCCCGCCTGCCCTCAATTGATTGCCACTCGAGGCGGTCACCGAATGCCTCCTCGATAGCAGCCTGATTTGCCTGGAGCTTTGCGAAGATCTCCCGGTTCTCATCTTCGCATCCCTTGCCCCGGTCAATGTAGAGTTCGACTCGCGCGTCGTGCTTCCGCGCGACGTAGTTGTAGCTCAGGCCCGCGATGCCGGCACTCGCGCCGATCCAGTTGTTCCGTGATGCTGATATCGCCGCATGGAGTTTAGACTTGGGCCTCGCGCGCTCCAGCAGCTCAGTCCAGAATCTCCTTCTGATGGTGTACTGCTCAGCAAGCTCCTGTTTGGTCCTTCCGACCTCCTTGCCTTCATCGCTCGGTCCA
>JALTMS010000232.1 GCA_027001345.1 Acidobacteriota bacterium
CACCAGCGCCAGGGTGAAGGGGCCACCGTCTTCGAATCCGGCCGGAAGTGCGTGAATCGTCGTGCTCGAGAGCACATGGCCGACCGGCTCGACGGCCTCGAGGGTGAACTCGCCGCCAAGGCAGCGGGGACAGTCGGAGCGGGGAGGCAACGCCTTCGTCCCGCAGCCAGCGCAACGCGAGGCGGTCAATTCGCCCTGTTCGAGCCGCTCGACGAAAGCGCCGACCCGGGTATGGCGCGTGAAGGCGACGGTGCCGAAGCGCTCGAACATCTTCAATCTCCCCGGTAGACATTGACGAAGCAGTACTGACCGATACCGCCCACGTTGTGTGTCAGGCCCACCCGGGCGCCTTCCACCTGTCGCTCCTGGCACTGCCCGCGCAACTGGCGAACGATCTCGCAGGCCATCGACACGCCGGTGGCCCCGATCGGATGCCCCTTGGCCTTCAGGCCGCCATCGACGTTGACTGCCACCTGGCCTCCGGAATAGCTGCGGCGCTCGGCGATGAAGGCGCCGCCCTGCCCCGGCTCGCAAAATCCCAGGTCTTCGTAGGCCAGAATCTCGGCGATGGTGAAGCAGTCGTGGACCTGGGCGACGTCGATCGCCTCCGGCCCGACACCGGCCATGGCATAGGCCTGTTGCGCTGCCCGACGGGCGGAAGGCAGGGATGTCAGCTCGTCTCGGCGCAGCACCGACATCGGAGCGGTGGCCGCACCGACACCATCGAGCCACACTGCCCGCCGCCCGAGTCGCGCCGCTGCCGATTCGGTGGCCATCAAAATGCAGGCCGCCCCATCGGCGTTGGCGCAACAGTCGAAGACCCGCAGCGGCTCGGCCACCGGCGCCGAGGCCAACACCTTGGCCCGATCGACCTCCTTGCGGAACATCGCCTTGGGATTCAGCGCGCCATAGTGGTGGTTCTTCACCGCCACATCGGCCAGTTGCTCGCGGGTCGTGCCGTGGAGCTGCATGTGTCGCTCGGCGAACAGGGCGTAGTAGCCGGGGAACGTACTGCCGAACACCGACTCCCACTGCACGTCGCCCACCCGACCCATCAGTGCCAGGATCTGCGCCGTCTCCAGCTCGGTCATTTTCTGGCAGCCGACTACCGTGACCACCTCATAGAGCCCGGCCGCGAGGGCCGTCCAGGCGCTGTGGATCGCCGCCGACCCGGAGGCACATGCCGCCTCGGTCAACCAGGTCGGCCGAGGATCGAGACCCAGGTACTCCTGCACCACTCCGGCCACCGAGCGCTGTTGATGATACTCGGGCACCGCGGCGATCCAGCTCGCCTGCACGATCTCGGGATCGATGCCCGCATCGCCGATCGCCTCCCGCCAGGCCTCGAAGGCCAGCTCCTGGACCGAGGCATCGTCGCGCACCCCGAAGCGGGTGTGACCGGTGCCGATGATGCCCACTCTTTCCATCACGTCATCCTCGATCTCGGTCAGAGATACTGGCCACCATCGACACGGAGCACCTGGCCGGTCAAGTGACGCGCCCGCTCGGAGCAGAGAAAGGCAACCACCTCGGCCACCTCTTCCGGCCGGGCCAGGCGGCCGAGCGCGCTTTCGTCACTGGCCCGCTGAATGATCTCCTCCGGCAGCCCGGCGGCCATCTCGGTGAGCACCATGCCGGGAGCGACCACGTTGACGTTCACGCCGTAGCGCCCGAGTTCGCGAGCCAGGGTCTTGCACAGTCCCACCAGACCCGCCTTCGAGGCGGCATAGTTGGCCTGCCCGAACTTGCCGCGCAGACCGTTGATCGACGAGATCGCGACGATCTTTCCCGACTCCTGCCGCCGCAGGATCGGCGCGACGGCCCGGGCGAAGTTGAAAGCCCCCTTGAGATTGACCGCCAGTACCTGATCCCAGTCCTCGTCACTCATCTTCCAGCTCACCCTGTCGCGGGTGATACCGGCGTTGGAAACCAGGATTTCGAGTCCTCCGAGCTTTTCCACCGCGCTGTCCACGGCGCTCCGGGCGGCGACGGGGTCGGCCACGTCGGCCTCGAGAGCCACGGCGGTGGCACCGGCCTCGGCCAGGCGGGCGGCCAGAGGTCCGAGGTCGCGGCTTCCCGGCCGATCCACCAGGGCCAGCTTCGCGCCCTCGGCCGCCAGCGCCTCGGCGATCGCCGCGCCGATGCCCCGGCCCGCCCCCGTGATCAACGCCACCTTGGCCCGTAGCTCGAGATCCATCACATTCCTCCGCGCGGTCGGTCAGACCGATCCCCGGCCTGCTCGCATACCGCGCACCTCGCTGCGGCCATGGCGCACTGCCTGAAGTTCCGCGGCGATCGAGATCGCGATCTCCCCCGGCCCGCGGCCACCGAGGTCGAGACCGATCGGCGCATGGACACGCTCGAGGGCCTGACGGGAGGCGGCATCGGTCCCCACCGCGTCGAAGACCTGCTCGACCTTGGCCCGACTGCCGATCATGCCCAGGTAGCGCCAGCGCCGATGCAGGCAGGCGCGCAGTACGGCCTCGTCTTGCCGATGCCCGTAGGTGACGATGACCGCGTAGGTCCGCTCGTCGAAGGGCAGCCCCTCGATGGCCTCCTCGAAAGCTCCGTGAATCGTCCGCACTCCGGGAGTCTCGACCGCAGCCGGCGGATAGCCCGGCCGATCATCGACCAGGGTCACCAGAAAACCCGCGGCTGTGGCGATCGGCGCGAGAGCCAGGCCGATGTGTCCGGCGCCGAAAATGTGCAGGCGCGGCGACGCCGGGGCGGGTTGCACGAAGAACTCGCTCTTGCCCAGGCAGGCCTTTTCGAGATTCTGCTCGGGCCCGCCGGAGAAGTCGTAATGCAGTCGCCGAGGACGACCGTCCTCGATCGCTTCTCGGGCGTGAGCCACCAACAGCAACTCCAGGCTGCCCCCGCCCACCGTGCCGACAATGCTTCCGTCGCCGCGCACGACCATCGCCGCTCCCATGCCCCGGGGCGCCGAGCCCTCGGCCCCGATCACCGTCACCAGGGCACCGGGCAGGCCTTCCCGAGCCAGGCGCAGGAACTCCTCGTAGGGCGCCAGGTCGAGAGACTCGCGACGATCACCGATCGCCACTACCGGGTCGCGCTCAGCCATGACGGACTCCCATTCCGGCCGGCGTCTGCGCGGGCAGGGGCCGGGTCTCGAGGAAACGTCGATAGTCGTGGGGCGTGTTGAGGTTGTCGAGCACGGCGCTGTCGCTGACCTCCACCATCACGCGCCCCCCCGGGGCCCGGCGCACCGCATCGCGCAGGTTGCCGTCGCCCTCGGCAGCCGCCAGGGTGGCGACCACGGCCGCGGGCAGAACCACTGGATGGCCGCCGTGCCCGCCATGGAGCGGCACGATGCTGGCCTCCGGATGCAGCAGGGCGGCGTGCGCCAGCCGGCCGAGGGTCGAGGCGCCCACTGCCGGACAATCCACCGGCCACAGCAGAAGCGGCCCGCCCGCCGCCCAGCGGGCCGCGAGCCGCACGGAGGAGAAGCGTCCCTCGGCGTGCTCCGCGTTGTGGATCCGATCCACGCCGAGACCGGCGGCCACGGGCTCGATCTGCTCGCGGCCGGCTCCCGTGACCACGACGATGCGCTCGAGACCCGCGCGCCTCGAAGAGGCGATCATGTGCTCGATCAGGGGACGACCGTTCCAGGGGAGCAAGGCCTTGAGACCGCCCATGCGGGAGGAGGCACCTGCCGCCGTGATGGCGACCCGCGGCCAGCGCACCGTCACGACCTCGACCCCCGCAGACCGTCGAGCACGAAGTCGGCCATCTCCCGGGCGAGCTGCTCGGGTCCACAATCCCGCCCCGGGCGATACCACATGAAAACCCAGTTCAGCATGCCGAAGAGAAAGAGCGTGGCGTGGCGCACGGGAGCCGCTTCGTGCACCGAGCCCGGCCGTACACCCATCACCTCGGCGATGATCGCCACACCCAGGGCGAAGTAGCGTCGGCGCAGGCTCTCGATCTGCTGGTACTTCTCGCCGGAAAGAGAATCGAGTTCGTAGGTGCAGACCTTCAGCTCGTCGGCATGCCGGACGTAGAACGCCAGGTGACGATCGATCAGGCGCCTGAGTCGCTCGGCGGCATCGCCACCCCGCGCGAGCTGTTCCTCCTGCAGGGCGAGCAGCTCGGAGAAGGTGCGCTGCTGGATCTGAAAGAGCAGGTCCTCCTTGCTCTTGAAGTAGTAGTACATGCCGGCGAGGCTGAAACCCGTCTCCCGGGCCACGTCGCGCATGGTGGTCTGGCTGTAGCCCTGCCGGGCCATCAGCGCCGCGGCTCCACCGAGCAAGCGCTCGTACTTCTCGCCACTGCGGACCCTCGAGACCTCGGCTTCTCCCCGGCTAGCCGCAGCATCGTCCTTCATCGCCGCTCCCGCTCGAGCCCCTTCAGTTCGCGCAAGATCTTCTCCGGAGTGATCGGCAATTCGGTGATTCGCACCCCGCAAGCGTCGTAGATCGCGTTGGCAATCGCTCCAAGGACGGGCAGCAAGGAACCCTCGCCGATCTCCTTGGCGCCAAACGGCCCCCGCGGCTCGTAGCTCTCCACCGCGCCGGAATGAATCTCCGGGGTCTCGTGAATCGTGGGCACCAGGTAGTCGTGCAGGTTGGGGTTGACCAGCTTGCCACCGTCCCCGACCACCGTGTCTTCCATCAGAGTCTCGCCGAGACCCATGATGATCGCGCCCTCCACCTGGCCGTGGAAGGTCACCGGATTGACCACCGTGCCCGCATCGGAGAAGTCGATGAAACGATCGACGGTGACGTAGCCCGTCTCCTCGTCCACCGTCACCTCGCAGACCGCGGTGGAGAAACTGTAGGCCGGTGAGGTCCCCACGGTGCTGCCCTTGAAGCCGCCGCCGAGATTCAGCGGTGGGCGGTAGTGTCCCTTGCCCACCACCGGACCGCCCTTCGCAAATGCCTTGCGGCCCGCCTCCGCCCACTCCATCCCGACCGCTGGATGCTCGGCAACGAAGATCCGACCGTCGCGGGCGGTCAGGCTGCCCGGATCGCAGCCCAACTCGTCGGCCGCCACGCGGAAGAGCTGTCGCTTGACCTGTGCCGCGGCCATCTTCACCGCGTTGCCCGCCATCAGGGTCACCCGACTGGAGTAGGAACCCAGGTCGAGGGGCGCGAGCACGGTGTCGCAATCCACCATCCAGACCTGGTCGTAGGGGATGCCCAGCTCCTCGGCGGCGATCTGGGTCAGCACCGTATCCGAGCCCTGCCCGATCTCCGCCGCAGCGATGTGCAGCGAGACTCCCGTCGCGTCCTCGTGCACCCGGATCACCGCGTTGGAGTGGGGAAAGTCCGAGCGGTAGATCGGATAGCCGGCCCCCGAGACGAAACCACCGCAGCCGACGCCGATCCCTCGGCCCCGAGGCAGGCGCCCCCGCTTCTCCTTCCACCCGGAGCGGGCCTCGGCCTGCTCGAGGGTCGCCTTGAACTCGCAGGAAGAGATGTCGAGAGCATTGCAGGTGCGGAAGCCCGGCTCCATCGCGTTGCGCCGGCGAATCTCGAAGGGATCGATGCCGAGTTCCTCGGCGATGGTGTCGAGCAAGGACTCGAAGGCGAAACGCGGCTGGGGCACGCCATGACCGCGGAAGGCTCCCGAGGCCGGCAGATTGGTGTAGACCCGCACTCCGCTGTAGCGATAGTTGGGAATCTTGTACAGCGTGGGCACCATCGAACCGGCGTAGTAGGCTGTGATCACACCGAAGGAGGTGTAGGCGCCGCCATCGAGAACGATGTCGGACTTGACGCCGAGAATCGTGCCGTCCTTCTTGACCGCGATTTCCAGGTCCATGTACTGCTTGTGACGGCCGCGGAAGTGGAGATACATCTCTTCTCGGGAGTACTCCATCATCACCGGGCGCCCGGTCATCCGGGCCAGGATCACCGCACACAGATCGAGGGGGGTGGTTTCGGCCTTGCCGCCGAATCCGCCACCGATGGCGGGGCGGATCACACGAATCTGGCCCATCGGGATGCCCAGGGTGCGAGAGACCATCTGGTGAACGTAGTGGGGTACCTGGGTCGCGCTCCACAGAGTGAGCTTGTTACCGTGGTGCTCCCAACGCGCCAGGGCCGCATGGGGCTCCATCGGGCTCTGGTAGGTCCGGTTGCCGACGAAGCGCTGGCGGCGAACCAGATCCGCCTCGGCAAAGGCCTTGTCCACGTCGCCGAAATCCCATTCCACACGGGTGTTGACGTTGTTGGCGTAGCGTTCCTTCTCGGGGTGGACCAGGGGGGCACCGGGCTTCATCGCCTCGAAGGGATCGAGCACCGCGGGCAGTTCCTCGTACTCCACCTCGATCAGGCCCAGAGCCTCGATCGCCGTGGCCTCGTCCACCGCGGCGCCGGCCGCCACCTCGTCTCCCACGTAACGCAC
>JALTMS010000233.1 GCA_027001345.1 Acidobacteriota bacterium
GATGCGGGACAGGCCGGCGCCGATGCCCTGGGTGAGATCCGGACCATCATCGATCGCATCGCGGCAGCCAACCCGGCCCACATCACTTTCGAACAGATCGATCCCTGGCGCGATCCGATGCGGGCCCAGGCCTTGCTCCAGGAATTCGGTATCGACCCGCGGGCCGGCGATCAGCTCGACGTGGTAGTGGTCGAATCCGGCGAGCGACGGCGCCACGTCCGGCTCGATGAGATGGTCGAACTCGAACCGGGTAGTTTCGGCAGCCCCTCGGCGGTCAAGTCCCTCAGCGCCGAAGGAGCGATCATTGCCGCGATTTCGGCGGTCACGCGTAACAGCAGGCCGATGATCCGCTTCGCCACCGGCCACCAGGAGCGTTCGATCGACGAGCGCCGCGAGTCGGGGCTTTCAGCTCTGGTCGATGCCCTGCGGCAAAAAGACATGGACGTGGAGACCTGGCAGGCCCTCGGCCAGCAGCGCCTGCCCGAAGGCACCGACCTGCTGGTCATCGCCGGGCCGACTCAGCCCTGGCTCGAGGCCGAGGCCCGGGCCGTCGATGATTACCTCCGGTCGGGAGGCCGGGTGTTGCTGCTGCTCGACCCGATCCCCGTGCCCGGCGACAGCACGCGACTGGCGGCCAGCGGCCTGGAAGCGCTGCTCGAGCGCTGGGGCGTGGAGGTGCAGGCCGACGTGATACTCGACCCGCCACGAACTCCCGCCTTCATGAGTGCGGAGACCTTCGTCGCCGAACAGGTCGGCCCCCACCCCATTACCGATCCGATGGCGGGGCAGATGGTCCTCGTCAGCCTGGCCCGATCGCTGACGACCACCTCGGGGGAAGCCTCGACTCCTGCCCCGGTGGCCCTGCTCGAGAGTTCGCCGGAAAGCTGGGGAGAGACCACCCTCGGCAGCACCCAGCCCGCCGCCTTCGATGACGCGGATCACCGCGGCCCGCTGACCCTGGCAATGGCTGCCGAGCACGACGCCGGCGAGGAGCCGGCAGCGACATCCAACGGCGAAGAAGACGCTGAACAGGATGCCACCGGCAAGACCGACGCGTCCCGGAAACACTCCCCCGGAAGGCTGGTGGTGACCGGCGACGTGGATCTGGCCACCAATCTGCTGATCGACAACACCAGCAATCGGGCCTTCTTGCTCAACGCCATTTCGTGGCTGATCGACGAAGAGCGTTCACTGGGGATCCCGCCCAAGGACCGCCAGTTGACACGGCTGCTGCTGACCCCCGAGCAGAGCCAGGCTCTCTCGCTGATCGTGATCATCGGACTGCCCCTGATGGCCGTACTGATGGGCCTGGCCATTTGGTGGCAACGCCGGCGGGGATGAAGCCGTGAGCACCCGCGCGACGATGATCCTGTTGTTGATTGCCGTGGCCCTCGGTGCCTTTGTCCTGCTCTGGGAGAAGGACCAACCCGGCACGGATCAACGCCGCAAAGAAGCCGGACGGGTACTGCCCGGTCTCGAAGTGGCCGCGGTCGAGAGCTTGCGTATCGAACGCCCGGACGAGGAGGCGATCGAAATCGAGCGCCACCAGGACGGCTGGCGACTGACCGCCCCCCTCGAGGATCGAGCCGACCGCTTCGCGGTCGACGGCCTGCTCCGCACGGTGGTCGAGGCCCGCGCCGTCCAGAGCCTCGAGGCGGGACGCATCGAGGGCGGCGACGAGGCCACCGGCCTCGGTGGTCGGGCTCTGCGAGTCGTGCTCGAGAGCGAGGGCGGGCAGCGGGTGCTGGAAATCGGGTCTCGGCGAGCACCGGGAGGACGACGCTATGCCCGTCTGGCGGGCGCATCGAAGCTGCTGATCATCGACGACACCTTGTGGGAGCAGCTCGACAAGGACGCCTCCGCCTGGCGCGACAAGGAACTGATCGATCTCTCCACAGTGGATCTTCAGCGCGTGCGCTTCGTCGGACGCGACCTGGCTTTCGAGCGTCGCGAGGGGCGCAAGTGGTGGGTCACCGCTCCCCTCGAAGATCTGGCCGATGCCGGCGAGGTCAACAACCTGCTCGCCGCGGTGGTGGGCCTGCGAGCGGAGACAATCGCCGGTGACGACGAGCGCGAGCGCGCCGGTCTCGACCAGCCCACCGTGGAAGTCGAACTGGCGAGCGAGGACCAGACCGTGCGCTTGCGCCTGGGAGCCGACACCGGCGCGGGGGACGGCACCTATTTCGCGACGGTCAGCGATCGCGAAGCGCTGTTCGTCGTGCGCGCGGCTTCCTGGCTGGACAAGCTCGACCAGCCGGGCTCCACATGGCGCTCGAAGCGGGCTCTCGACTTCTCTCCCTGGGATGTGGGCGAATTCGTCGTACAGCGCGGGGAGCAGACGGTCCGCATCGGTAGACTGGAGGGCTCGGCAGCATCCGACAGTAGCTGGGTTGCCATCGATCCGGCGGACTTTCCCCTCGACTCCGACAAGGCCGCCGAACTGCTTTCCGAGCTGAGCCTGCTCGATGCGGAAGCCCTGGTGGACGATCGCCGTCCTCCGGGCGCCGCCGAGGCCTCATTGACCCTGCGCTGGCGGCGCAGCGAGGAAGTCCCCGATCTGGTGTTCAGCGTCGGCCCCGACGACGGGGGCCAGGTCTGGGCCCGACGAGACGACCGCCCCACGCCGATGTTGATTCCCGCCGACAAAGCCGCGCTGATCGATCCCGAACGACTGCGCCGAGATGAAGGCGAGCCGGCGCCGGAAAGCGCGGAATGATCTGATCCGCCGGAGAGGCGGCCCGCTGCCGAGGCAAGCGCCGGTCAGGGAGCTTCGGTGGCGTCACCCTCGCTCTGGGCGGGGACCACTTGCTCTTCCTTGGGGGTCAAGGCCCGGCCGAGATAGAGGGTCGAGGGCAGAATCTTGATCTTGCCCTGGGCCTGAAGCTGCTGAACCAGCTCGTTGGCGTGGCGCTCCATGCGACTCTTGAGAGCCTCGGCAAAGAGGCGATCGCGAATCTCGTCCTTGACCTGCTCGAAAGGAATCACGCCGGCTGGCTTGACCTCCTTGGCCAGGAAGAGGTGATAGCCGTGAGGCGACTCGAGCACCGAGGAAAGCTCCCCCTCTTCGAGTTCCATCACCGCATCCTTCAGTTCGGGAATCATCGGCGCGCTGTCGTTGATCCAGCCCAGATCTCCACCCTTCAGGGCGGTGGTATCGGACGACAGCTCGCGCGCCACGTCCTCGAAGCTCTCACCACCGACGATGCGCTCCCGGGCCTTGTCGATGACTTCCTTCTCCCTCAGCCGCTCCTCTTCCGGTGCGTCCCGCGCCACCGAGCGCATCAGGTGCAGCAGGTGAACCTGGCGCGGCTGCTGAAAGATCTCATCGCGATACTTGTCGTAGTAGCCGCGGATCATCTCTGGTGTCGCCACGGTGCTCATCACTTCCGGGGCGACGATCTCATCCTGATACTTGAAGAACAGCGCTTCGAGGCGAATCTCTTCCTTGCGCTCTTCCCGGCTGAGCCCCGAGTTCTTCAGCGATTCGAGCCAGGCCTCCGTCGAGGGGAAGCGCGACATCTCCTCGGCCAGCTTCTCCTGGATCTCCTCGTCACTGACCGTCAGCCCCTGCCGCTGCGCCTCACGAGCCACCACCACGATGCGCGTGAGCAGGTCGCGGCCGGCCTTGATCAGCGAGTACTCGTCGACCTCCATCGGCAGTCCTTGACGCTTGAGCTGGAGTAGCTGGGTCAGGCACCAGTTGCGCAGCCACGCGCCCCGAATCTCGGTGCCATCGACGATCACCACCGCATCCTGGAGGGGAATCTTGTTCAGCGCAGACTCTTCCTCCTCTTTCTCTCCCGAGCAGCCCACGGCCAGCAGACCCGCCAGCAAAACGGCAGCCATCAGGACTGCGAGGGCCCGGCGACCGGGCAGGGAAACGCGTGTCCAACTCATCGTCTTGTCCTTTCTCCCTTCCAGCCGATGGCGCCCGGCCGAAAGGCGTCGGCGCATTGTAGAGCCGCCCCCCCCGGGCGGCCAGAGCCCACCGAGCGGCCGGCTGCTATATTCGAAAGCGACGTGAACGCCCCTTCACCCTCTCCGATCTCCCCCCCCCACACCGGACAGCAGCCGATCCGGAAGCTCCTGGCTGCCTGGCTGCGCCTGTGGCCCCTGACCCCGACCGGCCTGGCTCTGACCGTGCTGGCCGGCGCGGCCCTGGCTTCGGGACGCCGCGAGATGGACCTGGTGCTGACGCTGGCGGGCACCTTCGGCCTGCTGCTGATCGCTGCACTGGGGCTGGCCGCCCTGACCGTCCGCCTGCTGTTCGGCAGAATTCTGCGCCGCGCCGTGGAAGGCGAGGTCCACATCGACGCGATCGAGGGACGGACCTCGCTCACCGGTCTGGAGATGCCCCGGCGCCGATGGTGGCTGAGCGCCGAACCCCAGTGGGTTGTCGAGCAGCCCGCGGCAGTCGTCGAACTCCGCAAGGGCCGCAGGACGCTGCGGGAAAGCGTGCGCCCCGCCGACCGGGGCCTGGGAGAGCAGATCGCGCGGGAATTCCGCGTCAGCGACATCTTCGGCCTGTGGCGTTTTCCCGGGCGGGTCCACAGCCACGGACGGTGGCGGGTGATGCCGAACCAGGGCCGCTTCGACGCTGCGCGCATCGAGAGCAGTCTGGCCAGTGGTGACCTGCTTGCCCACCCCTGGGGCCCGGCTCGCGGAGACCGGGTCGATTCGCGTCCCCACACCCGCTCCGACCCGGCACGCCTGATCCTCTGGAAGGTCTATGCCCGCAGTCGCGAGTTGCTGGTCCGCACGCCGGAGACGGCGCGCAGCCCCGATCAGCGCCCCCTGCTCTACCTCGTGACGGGAGACGATGACAATCCCGCGGCAGGCCTGGTGAGCCTGATCATCGACTCCGGCCTGCTGGGCCAGGATTTCCGCTTCGCCACCGATGGCAGCCCCCAGCCGGTGGCGGACCCGCAGGAGGCCCTCGAGGCGGTGGCTCGCTCGGCGGCCCACCGCAGCCGAGGCGGGATCGACCTGCCCGTCGCCCTGACGCCCCCCGGGGTGGGGCCCGACGACCCGGTGGTGCTGGTCTGTCCGGCGCGCCCCGGCCCGTGGCTCCCGCTGGTCACCGCCGAGTTGGCCGCCAACCCGGCGCGCTTCTTCCTCTTCGTCGTCGGCGATGTGGCCCCCGATCCTCCCGTTCGAAGCCGCTGGCAGCGCTGGCTGCTCGAAGCGCCCCCTTCCACCGGCCTGAGCCGGCAAACCTGGATGGAGACCGCCCGGCAGCTGGCGACCACCGGCGCCGCCTGCGTTGCAGCGGATCGCCGCAGTGGCGATCTGATCGCCCTGACCGCCGAGACGGCCGGCCTCGAGCGCAGCGCATGAAGGACCGACCCCGACTCCGCGAAGCCCTGCCCCAGGCCACGGTACTGGCCCTGGCGACGGTCCCCGCCTGGACTGGCGCCTCACCGATCTCCTCCCTGGTCGCCGCCGCCGCCGCCGCACTGGCCGGCGGGGTGTTGGGACACCGAGCCGCGAGCCAGCCCCTGCGCACCTGGGTCGTTCCAGTCGCCGCCGCACCGGCGACCGGGGTGGTATTCGGCCTGGCCCACCTGCTCGCGCGGCTCGGCACGGGCGCGGGCGGCGCCTGGCCCGAGCGCCTGCTGCTGGCCCGCGATGGGCTGCTGCTCGGCGGCTCGAGCCTGGTGGCAGCCTTCCTGCTGGCCTTCCTCGCCCGCCGGGTGAGCTGGCTGCGCGTCCTGCCTGCCGCCTGCCTGGTGCTGGCTGTCGCCGCCTTCCTCGCCCCCCACAGAGGTGGAGCGATCCACCGCCCACGACTGATCTCCGACCCCGCATGGACCCACGGCCTGCACCCGGGACTGCTGCTGGCCCTCGGGGGCGCCGCGGCAGCCCTGCTGGCGGCACTGGGCCTCTACCGTGTCGGACGCGCCCGCTGGCCGCTGCTGCAGGTGGGTCTCGTTCTGGCTCTGTTGACCCTGCTGGTGGTGCTGATCCCCTCGCTGCCCCTGCTCCACTTCGACGTTCCCGATCCCCTGGGCCTCGAGGGGCATGCCGACGAGGACGCGCAGATTCGCCGCGCGAGGCCGGGGCCGGGCGATCAGGCCAGCAACAGCCAGCACGGGGGCAACGACCCGCTGGGCCTGCGCCACAGCGGGGGGGGCAGTACCGACAACAGCCAGCTCCCGTTCCTCGATGACTACTCGATGGATCGGCCCGACTTCCCGGTGGGTGTGGTCGTCCTCGAAGACGACCTCGAGCCCATGGGAGGCACGTTCTATTTTCGGCAGGTGGCCTTCTCCGCCTGGAACGGTCGCCGCCTGGTGCGTTCCTTCGAGCGCGGCGTGGACACTGACCTTTTCCCGGGCTTCCCGCACAGCCTGCCCCTGT
>JALTMS010000234.1 GCA_027001345.1 Acidobacteriota bacterium
GCAACGCTCCTGTTTGTGCGAGATAGGGCCGGGTGGGGAGGTGGGAAGCAGGCTGGCACCAGGAGGCAGTTCCGATTTCGTAACTCGCCTGACGGCCCGGTGCCCCGCCTCGAAACATCGGGACCCCGACCGCCACAGCCGGCCGGGGTCCCGGATCGGGGCCCGGGGGCAGGCCCCTGCGCTCGCCCTGTCCCCCCTCGGGCACAGGGCGAGCCTGTTTACTTCACGTCGGTACGGCGCAGACCGGAAACGGGGGAGGGAGGAAGATTCTCGGTGGTGAAGCCGGGGCTCTGGGTCCAGGTCTGGTCCATCGGATTGCCCGCCAGGTCGAGGACGCCGCCGGCCCCGCCGATCACTCGCACCCGATAGGTGCTCGTCTCGGCCAGGTCGGCCGCCGGTGTGATCGTCGCACTCATGCCGTCGGCGGAGAGTACCGGCGAGCCCGCAGCCTGGGGCACGGCAGCTCCGAGGGCATCGATCAGCAGCACGGTGGAGGCGGTCACGCTGGCCGGATCGAGAGCCTCGTCGAAGGTGACCACCGGACGCACCTGCACGCTGACCGCGGTGGCCCCCGCCGCGGGATCCGTGCCGGTAACCCGGGGCCCCTGGGTATCGGCGATCGCCGCGGTGGTGAAGCCGGGGTTCTGCTCGAAGTCGGCGGCCATCTCCTTGCCGGCACTGTCGCGCACGCCGCCGGGACCGCGCACCCAGATGCGATAGGTGGCACCGGCGTCGAGGTCGGCCGCGGGAACGATGGTCGCCACCCGCCGGTCCGCCGAGAGCTGAGGCGAACCCGCCGCCTGGGCCACGGGCGCTGCCGAGGCGTCGAGCAGGCGCACGTTGTCCGCGGTGATCGAAGCCGGGTCCATCGCCTCGCTGAAGGTCACCGTGGGACGCACGCTGACCGCCACGTCGCTCGCACCGGCGGCGGGATCCGTCGCACTGACCGTGGGGGCGGGATTGGCGGTGACGGTGAACAGGCCGGCACCGGTGCCGAACGAAGCGTCGGGGTTGATCACGGTGATGTCCCGCGCGCCGGTGGCCGCCCCGGCGGCGATGGTGATGTCCACGTTGAGGGTGTTGCAGTCGACGTAGGCCACCCCATTGACGGTGATCCCCGTGCCGGAGAACTCCACCGTGGCGCCGGAGTCGAAGGACTCACCGGTGATCGAGAGGGTCAGGCTCTGCCCCTGCTCACCGGCGGCGGGCTGGCTGGCCGAGACCACCGGCCGGGGCAGGCCCACCACCTGGTTCGAGTCGTTGGCCGATTCGAGCCCACCGGTGTCGTAGGCCCTGACCACGATGTAGTAGCGGGTGCAGGGGTCGAGGCCACTGAGTGTGGTCGCGGTGACGTTGCCCACGTCCCGCACCTGGTCGTAGGTCCCCGCAGAAGTGCCGTAGTAGACGCGATAGCCGGCCACGTCGCTGTCAGCCACCGGGTCCCAGGCCAGGGAGATCGTTCCCGCCCAGCTCGTCGCTCCCACCAGGGCCACCGCCAGCACGGCCAGCAGCGGAATCCAGTGCAGATTCCTCATCGCTCACACCTCTCGGATTTCCGCTCGCCGGCCGCGACCTGGGCTCGCCGCTGCCGACATCTTCGTCTCCCTGTCTTCAAGGTGCGTGCCACCTGTTCCGGATCTGGTGAGCGGAGGCCCAACTCGCTGCGCCCCGGACCGTTGCGGGCCAGCCGGGTGCCGCAACGGTGAGCACCGGACGAGCGACGGGCGACGAGATCGGTCCCCGCCTTTCAATTTCGTTTCCAGGCCGGGAGCCCCTCGGCGCGGGGTTTACGCGGGATGGGCGGGCGGCTATCTTCCCCCTGCCGCCACCGCCTGCGGGCAGCGAAAGGGAACTCCGCGATGAGCGCTGGATCGAAGTCGTCTCCCATACCTTCCCCACCGATCAAGCGGGTGGAAAAACCCTGGGGCCACGAGCAATGGCTGGTGGTCGGTCAGCGGGTGGTGATGAAGCGCCTGGTGGTCGAGCGGGGCCACCGCCTGTCCCTGCAGTACCACGAGAAGAAGGAGGAGGCCTGGCTGCTGGTGCGGGGCCGGGCGCGGGTTCGCTATGGCGATGCGGAGGGCGAGATCGAGGCGGGCCGCGTGGTCTACCTGCCCGCGGGCACGGTGCATCGCATCGAGGCCCTCGAAGACCTGGAGCTGCTCGAGGTGAGCACGCCGGAACTGGACGACGTGGTCCGCCTGGAGGACGACTTCGGACGCAAGGGCGAGCGATGAGCGACCTGCAAGGGATCTTCAAGGCCTATGACATTCGCGGAGCCTATCCCGATGCCATCGACGAGGAACTCACGCGGCAGATCGGCCGGGCCATCGCGGTGCATCTCGCGGCCCGTACGGCCCTGGTGGGCCACGACATGCGTCGTTCGAGCCCCTCGCTGGCCGCTGCGCTGATCGATGGCCTGCGCACCGAGGGGGTGGACGTGACCTTCATCGGTCAGGCCTCCTCGCCGCTGGTCTACTCCGCGGGGCGGGACTACGACGCGGCGGTGGCCGTCACCGCCTCCCACAACCCACTACCCGACAACGGTATGAAGATCTGCGCCCGGGACGCGGCTCCCATCGGCTCGGACAACGGCCTGTGGACGATTCGAGACCTGGTGGCGGCCGGCCGCTTCAGCCCCGCGCCCCGGCGGGGCGAATTGCGCACCCTCGAGCCGCGCAGCGCTTTCGTCGATCAGAGCCTGGCCTTCCTGCGGATCGAGCGACCGTTTCGAGTGGTGGTCGATGGGGCCAACGGCATGGGCGGCCCGGACTACCTAGAACTGGCCCGCCGACAGACACCGCTCGAGATCCTGCCGCTGTATCTCGATCCGGACGACAACTTCCCCCACCACGAGCCCAATCCGCTGGTCTTCGAGAATCTGCGGGACTTGCAGGCCGAGGTGCGGCGCACCGGCGCCGATCTGGGAGTGGCGCTCGACGGCGACGGCGACCGCTGCCTGATGGTCGATGAGCAGGGCGACATCGTACCCGCCGACCTGACCACCGCCCTGATCGCTCCGGAAGTGCTGGCAGAGCATCCCGGCACGCCGATCCTCTTCGACGTGCGCTCCTCGAGGGTGGTGGCCGAGGAAATCCTCGCCGCGGGGGGCCGGCCGGTGGAATGCCGGGTGGGACACGCGTTCATCAAGAAGGTGCTCAGGGAGGAGCAGGCCCATTTCGGCGGGGAACTCTCCGGACACTTCTATTTCCGTGAGGCTTCCTGTGCGGAGAACACCCTGCTGGCCCTCTTCCGTCTGCTCAATCTTCTCGAACGCCGGAAGTGCACCCTCTCCGAGGCCGTCGCCCCCCTGCGGCGCTACCACTCCAGCGGTGAGATCAACTCCCGGGTCGAGCAGATCCAGCCCTGTCTGCAGGCGCTCGAGGAGCGCTACCACGACGGGACGATCTCGACCCTCGACGGGCTGAAGGTCAGCTACCCCACCTGGTGGTTCAACGTCCGCCCCTCGAACACCGAGCCCCTGCTGCGGCTGGTGGTCGAGGCGTCGAGCGCCACCGAGCTGGAAGCGCGCACCGCCGAGCTGCTGGCTCTGATCCGGGGCCGGTGAGCGCGGGATCCTGCCGGTGCTTGCCCCGGGGCGGTGCTTGTCCTTAACTTGACTTCCAGCGGCCCGCTCTGTGTGCGGCCCGAGGACGATGCGATGACGACCGATGCCCGACCTGCGGAAACGGACCTCGGCATGCGGCTGCGGGGGATTGTCGACCGGGTCCTGACCCAGCCCCTGCCCCACTCCTGGCCGGCGGACCGGCCGTTGACCGAGGCGGGCCTGGACTCGGTGGGCGTGCTGAACCTGGTCGCGGAAATCGAGGCGGAGTTCGCCCTGCAGCTCGACGAATCGGAACTCAGCGAGGAGAGCCTCGGATCGCTGGCCGGGCTCGAGGCGATGCTCGCGGCACGGATCGCTGACCGATGACGCCCTACCTGGTCCAGCACTTCCTCGAACGGGCCGCCGACCGGCGACCCGAGGCGGTGTTCCTCGTCCAGCAGGGCAAGCAGGCGACCTACGGCGAAGTCGAGGCCCGGGCCAACCGCTTCGCCCGGCTGCTGGCCGATTGCGGAGTCGGCCGGGGCGACCGGGTGGGGCTGCTCGAGCACAACAATTTCGGCTACGTGGCGGCCTACTACGGCATTCTCAAGTCCGGCGCGATCGCCGTTCCGCTCAATACGGCGGCGGACGGCCCCGGCCTGCGCGGCTTTCTCGCCGACTGCGGCGCGCGGGCGCTGATCGCCGGCGCTCGCTTCGGCGGCGCGGTGAGCGAGGCGATCGCCGCGCTACCCGACCTGGAAGTGGTCATCTCCTGGGGCCTGGATGCCCTCGAGCCCGGACCGGCCCACATCGATCTGATCGACGCCGAGCCGGCCCTCGCCGCCCAGCTCGAGAGCCGCCCGGAGACCCTGGCGATCGACCTCGATGACGCGGCGATCATCTACACCTCCGGCAGCACCGGCAAGCCCCGGGGAGCGACCCTGCGGCACCTGAGCGTCTGCACCAACACCCGCTCGATCGTCGAATACCTGGGTCTGGGCCCACAGGACCGGGTGCTGCAAGTTCTGCCCTTCTACTACGTCTACGGCAAGTCGCTGCTCAACACCCACTGCGCGGTGGGAGGCAGCGTGGTGATCGAGAATCGTTTTCTCTTTCCCAACACCGCCCTCGACACCCTGGAAA
The DNA here is from genome assembly GCA_027001345.1 of Acidobacteriota bacterium. Lineage (GTDB taxonomy): Bacteria > Acidobacteriota > Polarisedimenticolia > J045 > J045 > JALTMS01. The sequence continues at coordinate 4,691 of JALTMS010000234.1, forward strand.
ACGAGCGTTGCACGGGGTTTTCCGGCGTACCCTCGACCTTTGCGATCCTGCTCAACCGCTCCAACCTCGCCCAGCGCAAGCTCGAGCACCTGCGCTACGTGACCCAGGCCGGCGGTGCGATGTCTCCCGAGCACACCCGGCGGCTGATGGAGGTGCTCGCGGGCAAGCAGATCTTCGTGATGTACGGCGCCACCGAGGCCTCGGCGCGGCTGAGCTACCTGCCCCCCGAGGATCTGCCACGGAAGGTGGGCTCGATCGGCAGGGCGATTCCCAACGTCGAACTGCGCATCTTGCGGGAGGACGGCAGCGTCGCGGCCCCCGGCGAGGAGGGTGAGATCGTCGCCCGGGGGGCCAATCTGATGCGCGGCTACTGGGGCGATGCAGAGGAGACCGCCCGGGTCCTCGGCCCCGAGGGCTACCGCACCGGCGACATCGGCCGGCAGGACGAGGAAGGCTTCTTCTACGTGGTCGGGCGCATCAAGGACATGATCAAGGCCGGCGCTCACCGCATTGCCGCCAAGGAGATCGAGGACGCCCTGCTGGAGTACCCCGAGGTGCACGAAACCGCCGTCATCGGCGTTCCCGACGAGATTCTGGGGGAGACCATCAAGGCCTTCGTGGTCTTCCGCGAGGGCTCGAAGGCCGATCTGGACGGGCTGCTGGACTTCGTCAACCAGCGGCTGCCGGCCTACAAGAAACCGTCGAGCTTCGAAGTGCTCGACGGCTTGCCCAAGAACGAGTCGGGCAAGATCATGAAACAGGTGCTCCGCCAACGAGAGCGCGCCACGATCGACAGCGGAAGCCACCCGGTTTCCGACGGAGAAAACTGATGCCCCTGAGTGCCGATGTGATCAAGATCGACCCCGCCGCCGAGAGCCGGCGTCTGGAAGAAGTGCTCCGGCGCCAGGTGCGGCGCGAACTGCGTCGCCAGGGCGGCGTGGTGGGGGTTTCCGGTGGTGTGGACTCTGCCGTCGTGCTCTGCCTGGCGGTGCGGGCCCTGGGCCCCGAGCGCGTGGTGGGCATCATGATGCCCGACCGTCATTCGAGCCCCGAGAGTGTGGAACTGGCCCGGGAGTTGGGCGCCAAGCTGGGGGTCGAGCTACTGATGGAAGACGTCACGCCGGGCCTCGAGGGTCTCGGCTGCTACCGGCGCCAGACCGAAGCGGTGCGGCACCACTTCCCCGACTTCGATCCCGACAAGGACCGCTTCAAGATCCACCTCGCCGAGGGCATCCTCGACCAGGACCGACTGAACTATTTCCTGCTGACGGTGGAATTCGCCGACGGCACGACCCGCACCGAGCGCCTCGGCCCGCGGCAGCTCAACCAGATCGTCGCGGCGACCAACTTCAAGCAGCGGGCGCGCACGGCGATGCTCTACTACCACGGTGAGAGCCTGAACTACGCGGTAGTCGGCACCTGCAATCGCAACGAGTGGGCGGTGGGCTTCATTGTCAAGCACGGCGACATCGCCGTCGATCTCAAGCCGATCCAGCACCTCTACAAGAGCCAGGTCTACGCCCTGGCCGACTATCTGGGTGTCCCCGAGGGCATCACCTCCCGGCCACCGACCTCCGATACCTACTCCGCCGAGCAGACCCAGGAGGAGTTCTTCTTCTCCCTGCCCTTCCAGCAGCTCGACCTGCTGCTCTACGGCTGGG
>JALTMS010000235.1 GCA_027001345.1 Acidobacteriota bacterium
CGTAGCGCCAGCGCGTAGTCCTGGCTGCCCCCCGAAGACCCCCGATACTGGGGCAGGAACACCGCCCAGCCCGCCGCCGCCAGGGCCTCCGCCTCGTAGACCCGGTAGGCGTCGAGAACCCGCCAGTGAGGCCCACCGTGGAGCCAGGTCAGCAACGGCGGAGGATCCTCACCCGGCTCGGGCGGCAGCAGCAGCAAGCCTTCGTGTTCGAAACCTTCACAGGTCCAGGCGATCCGCTCTCGGCGGGCCCGCTGCCACTTCTCGGCAACGGCACCGAGAGCGGTGACCACCCGATGTCGGCCGCTTTCGAGATCGAGCAGAGCCACTTCCGGGGGCGCCGAGGCGGTTTCGAGGACCATCGCCAGGGTATTGGCGTTCCGCGCCGCGCTGAGGCCCGAAAACACCGCGCCCTCTGGACCCACCCAGCAGTGCCGCCCGCTGGCCGGGTCGAGGATCGCCAGCCGACTGACCATGCCCCAGGCCAGCACGACCGCCACCCGTCCATCGGGCAGGGGTAGCATTTCCTCGAGATCGCGATCGATCTCGCCCAGCAGAGGGCGCGGCGGCCGGTCCGGCCGCCGGAGATCCCAGACAAAGAGTTCCTGGCGGCTGTAGGATGTCTTCGGATCGGCCCAGCCCCAGAACAGCAGAAATCGACCGTCGGCGGTGAAGCGGGGTCCCGATTCGCATCCGCCCCTCCCGCCACTGACACGCACGGTCTCGCCCTGTTGCAGATCGAGCAGCAGCACTTCCGCCCGATCCTGGTCTTCGGGACGCCCGGTGTGATCGGTGGAATAAGCCAGCCAGCGACCATCGGGGGAAAGATCGAACTCGCCCACGCCGCGGCTGGCGCCCAGCAGACGACGCGACTGCCCTCCTTCGAGGGGGTGGGCCCAGATCTCCCAGCTCGGGATCGAGCCGTGGGCCACCACCGCATCGTCGTGGATCTCCCGGCGATGACGGCGCCAGCTACTCTCCGCCGGCGGGCGAGGCGCCTGCTGGAGGGTGACGATGGCCGAACCGTCGGCGTTCCACGCTGCGATCTCCACGCCCTCGGGAGCCTGGGTCAGACGCCGCGCCTCGCCGCCGGCAGCGGGCAACACGAAGACCTGCCGCTTCTCACCGCCGTCCTCCCGGGCGTCGTCTTCCTCGTCCTCGTGGGGCTGGGGGCGAAAGGTGACGAAGGCCAGGTGCTCGCCGTCCGGGGACCACCGCGGCTGTCCGGCATCGCTCAAACCCCGGGTCAGTTGGCGGGATTCCACCGGTGCGGCAGCGGCGTCCGTCAGGTCGGCGAGGTGGATTTGCCATCGCTCTTCACCCTTGTCCCAGTCCACCTCACCGAGGGTGAACGCCACACGCCGCCCGCAAGGAGACAGGCTCGGCTCCCCCGGAACTTTGAGGCTGATCAGATCTCGGGCCGTCACACGACGGTGCTGCCCGTTTTGGTTCATGAGATTCTCCTGGCGGCGGCGCATTCTACCGAGCCGCTGCGGCCAGCCGCCACCGTCGCTCAAGACGGCAGGCTGCGAGTCGATAAGCCCGGTGGGGTAAACCTGTGCCTGCCGAAGTGATCAGCCCACCGACCGCCTTCTTCTCGATCTCCCTGGAGATGATCGAGCCCGGCGATCTGTTGCCCTGCGACCTGTGGCTGCGTCCGGCCAACGGCGATCCCGTCCTGTATCGCGCGGCTCACCTGCCCTTCCTCCGCGAACATCTCGAGCGGCTCGAACAATCGGGGGTCGAGGTACTGCACATCGCCTTCGAGGACGCGGCGGCCTGGTCGGACTTCGTCGCCGAGCGGCTCAAGAGCCGGATTCTCGACCCCAACCGACCGATCGAGGAACGCGTCGACGAGTTGCTCAGCAGTTCGCGCGCCATGATGCGTGAAGTCTTCGACGACCCCCGAGGCCCCGGCGTCCGGCGAACCATCGAACACCTGGGGGATGCGGTCAATCGGCTGATCGCCGAACCCGGTGCCTTCCACAGCGCCGTACGCCTGATGGAGCACGACTACTACACCTACACCCACTGCTTCCACGTATCGGTGTACTCCGTGGGTCTCGGCAGGGCGGCGGGTATCGACGACGAGAACTACCTGACCAGCCTCGGACAGGGCGGCCTGATTCACGACGTCGGCAAGACTTCCCTGCCCGCGTCGCTGATCAACAAGCCCGGACGCCTGACGGACAACGAGTTCCGCCTGATGAAGACGCACCCCGAGCAGGGCATCGTCCTGCTCGACGAGATGAACTGGCGTGATCCGATCGTGCGCGACGTGACGCTCAGCCACCACGAGCGTCTCGATGGTTCAGGTTATCCGCGGGGCCTGAAGGGTGATTCGGTCACCGTGGCGGCACGGATCTCCGCGATCTGCGATGCCTTCGACGCGATGACCACCGACCGTTCCTACAGTCGGGGCATGAGTTCTCTCGAGGCGCTGAAGATCTTGCGCGGGGCTCACGGCCGGCGCTACGACCAGCGGTTGCTCGAAACCTTCATCCGTATGCTGCTCGACCCGGAGAAACAGGCATGAGCCTTCTCGACTTCCTCTTCCGCGGCGGAAAACGGCAGGCAGACGGCTCCCAGCAAGCCCGAGAGCTGGACGCGACGATCGCCGAGTACCGCCGCAAGCTGCGGCAGCAGCCACGGCAGGCCGCCGACTGGTACCGGCGAATCGCCGAAGCCCAGATGCAGGCCGGCCGCCGGAACGAAGCTGTCGAGGCCTACCTGCGGGCCGCGGAGATTCATGAGCGGGACGACCTGAACCTCAAGGCGATGGCACTGTACAAGGCCGTGCTGCGCATCGATCCGGACAACAGCGTGGTGCTCGACAAGCTGGGGGAACTGGCCTGCGGCCGGCAACCCGAGCCGGATGTTCCCGCGGCGGATCCCGGTGCGATGACCCTGCGCACGAGGCTCCAGCGCTACGCGCCCCTCTTCTCGGAAATGGACCGCGAAACCCTCTGCGCAGTGGTCGAGGTGATGGAATGCCGGCAGGCGGAGGCCGGTGAAGTCATCTTCCGCCAGGGCGATGCCGGAGATTCCCTGTTCATCATCACCTCGGGCGAGGTGGCCCTGACGGTCGAGAGCGCCGACAAGGAGGCGATCGAACTCCAGCGCCTGAACGACGGCGCTTGCTTTGGTGAAGTCTCGGCCATCTCGCGTCTGCCGCGCAACGTCAGCGCGATTGCCACCATGCCCACCGAGTTGCTCGAGCTGAGCCGCGACTACCTCGAGGCCGTTTCCATCGCCCATCCCCAGCTCTGGACGACCCTCGAACGCTTTCAGCAGCGCCGCCTGGTGCCCGTCGGCGTGTGACGATCCGCACGTATGGGAGAATGCTCCCATGCTGCGATGGCTCGAAACCTGGAGACGCTGGAGGCAGTCGGCTCGGCTGCGCCGCTGCGCGCAGCACCGACTCGACGAACTGTTTTTCGTACACCGAGAACTACTCGCCGCCGGCCGACTCGAGCCCCATCATCGGTCGCGCATCAGCATCCTGGAAATTGACTCTGGTCCAGATGGCTCCGTGGAACGGATTCTCTTTGGCATCATCCGACATCCGCGCCCCCATCCCCTCGCCCCCAGGGGGGATGAAGTGCTCGAATTACTCGATTACTTCCCCGACCAGAGGCGGCTGAGCATGGCTGGCAGTCGCAATCTCACCCGTCGCGGCAAGTCCTGATCCCCCGAAAAGCCGCGGCCCGCGCGGGAAAGCAAATAGGTCTTCAATCCCTCCCATCGCTCTTGCTATGGTGGCGTCAACGGCATCCACGAAAGGATGCTCTCTTGCATGCAGTCTCGAGGAGGAGGATCGAATCCCATGCGTCGTCCATCGTTGCGTTGCGTCTGTGGTCTGCTCCTGGTGTTGGCATCCGTTCTCGTCGTCCATGCTGCGGAGCCCGGTCAATCGCCGTCTCCGGTGTGGATCAAACTCGCACCGGTCCAGGATGGTCCGGTCAGCGACACCCAGGCGGTACTCGCCTTCCACCCCCGGCGCGTGATGATCAAGCTGCGCGCCGAGGCCCTCGAGCGCTCGACGCTCTCGCCGGCAGTCCGACGCGGTCTCGCGCAGGGCGACCCGGAGACGGGCCTGCCTTCCCTCGACGCGATCTCGCGACAGGCCGGCCTCGAGAGCATCGTACGCTCGACCATCGAGGTGCAGGACGCCGACCTGGACCGTCTGCTGGGCGTCTCGCGCTGGTTCCGCTTCGTCTTTCCCGCGGGCCGCGACTTGCCGGCCCTGGTCGCACGCTATGCCGCCGACCCGGCGGTGGAGAGCGCCAGTCTCGATTACCGCGCCTTCCCCGCGGCGATTCCGAACGATCCGAGTTACCCCGATCAGTGGGGCCACAACAACACCGGTCAGATGAAAGACTACTGCTGGGGCTGCGGCGGCCACGACAACGGCACACCCGTGGGAACCCCCGGCTTCGACGCGCACGCACAGGCCGCCTGGGACCGTCCCCAGGGCTATGGCAACGCAGGGGTGGTGATCGCGATCATCGATTCCGGTGTCGACAAGTTTCACCCCGATCTGCGACAGGTCACCGGATGGGACTATGGCAGCGGTGACTCCGATCCCCACGACGACAGTGCTCAGCCGGGGCACGGTACGGCCTGCGCGGGAGTTGCCGCGGCGGTGGCGAACAACTCACTCGGCCCGGCAGGAATCGCCGGCGACTGTTCGATCATGCCCTTGAAGGTGGCCAACGACGCCGGTGACATCTTCTTCTCGGCCGTGCAAAACGCGCTCTACTACGCTGCGGACAACGGAGCCAACGTGGCCAGCATGAGTTTCGGTGCGGCGATCACCAGCGACCCGGGCACCGATGACGCGATCGCCTACGCCCATTCCAAGGGAGTCGTTCAACTCGCCGCCACCGGCAACGAAAACGCCTCGACGATCTCCTATCCCGCGGTCCATTCCCTGGTCATCGGCGTCGGCGCAGCCTCGCCTTGTGACGGTCGCAAACGCAGCTCGTCAAACAGCGCCGACCTCAATCCGGGAGTCAGCGCCGATCCCAACGGCTACACCTGCGACGGAGAGCGCTGGTGGGGCTCGAACTACGGCAGCGCGACTCCCGATGCCGCAGGGGCGGTGGACGTGATCGCTCCGACGATCTTGCCCACTACCGACATCAGCGGCAGCGGCGGCTATACCGCCGGTGACTACTACCAGTGGTTCAACGGTACTTCCGCTGCCACGCCCTACGCTGCAGGCGTCGCGGCGCTGGTCGCCGCGGCTCACCCGAGCTGGACGCCGACCCAGATCCGAGATCAGCTCGCAGCCACCGCGACCGACGTGGTCAACGTGGAGAGCGGCTCGGGCTGGGACCGTTACAGCGGTTACGGCCTGGTCAACGCCGATGCCGCGGTTGCCGGAGGCGGCTCCTCCGGTCCGACCTACGCCACCCTGCCCTACTCCACCGGCTTCGAGTCCGGCAGCCTCGACGCATCCTGGACCACCACTTCCACCGCCGACGGTCGGGTGCGGTTGCTGACCACCAACGGCCCCCACACCGGCAGCTATCACATGACCATGGACGACTCCACCAGCGGCGGCTTCTCGCGCAACGAAGCCTGGCTGCACCTCGACCTGAGCGCCGAGAACGACGTGGACCTGGTCTTCTGGTGGAAGGAATTCAGCGACGAGACCCACGCCGAAGACGGCGTCTACTTCTCCGACGACGGCGGCGGCTCTTTCGTCAAGGTCCTCGACTTCGACCCCGGAGCGACGACCGACAATTCCTGGCAGCGCTTCCAGCTCGACCTCGACCAGCTCGCCGCCGGTGCGGGCCTGACCCTCTCTTCGACCTTCGTCGTCAAGTTCCAGCAATACGACAACTATCCGATGACCTCCGACGGCTTCGCCTTCGACGACATCAGCGTCGATCCCGTCACCGGAGGAGGAGGCGGCGGCGGGGGCAGCTACGCCACCCTGCCCTACTCTACCGGCTTCGAGTCGGGCAGCCTCGACACTTACTGGACCACCACTTCCACCGCCGACGGTCGGGTACGGCTGCTGACCACCAACGGCCCCCACACCGGCAGCTATCACATGACCATGGACGACTCCACCAGCGGCGGCTTCTCGCTCAACGAAGCCTGGCTGCATCTCGACCTGAGCGCCGAGAACGACGTGGACCTGATCTTCTGGTGGAAGGAATTCAGCGACGAGACCCACGCCGAAGACGGCGTCTACTTCTCCGATGACGGCGGCGGCTCTTTCGTCAAGGTCCTCGACTTCGACCCCGGAGCGACGACCGACAATTCCTGGCAGCGCTTCCAGCTCGACCTCGACCAGCTCGCCGCCGGTGCGGGCCTGACGCTCTCCTCGACCTTCGTCG
>JALTMS010000236.1 GCA_027001345.1 Acidobacteriota bacterium
GATCAAGGAGCTGATGGCCGACTTGCTGTGCGTAGAGGCTCCCGCCGCCGGACCCACCAGGCTGACCCGGTGGATCGAGGATCACGCCGATTCCCTGGGCAGGCGGTACACCAGCGAGCTGGCTCGTCGGCGTTGCCGAACCGAGGCCTATCGCAGCAACTGACAGTCAGCTTCCCGTCCCCTGTTGCGGGAAAGAATGTTACGATGGGTGCGCTTCCAGGGGGAGCCACACCCGGCCATCAGATCTCCATTCGGCATTCAACGCGAGGCAGCGATGTTCGTCACCACCACTTTCACCATCGAGGGATATGAGATCGCCGAGTACAAAGGGGTCGTACGGGGCATCATCGTACGATCGCCGACCATCGCCCAGGGCGTCCTCGGCGGGCTGAAAAACATCATCGGTGGGCGCATCGGAGCCTACACGGAGATGTGTGAGCAGGCGCGACAACAGGCTTACGACCTGTTGCTCGAACACGCACGGGAACTGGGTGCCAACGCCATCGTCGGCCTGCGCTATGACGCTTCCGAAGTGGTCAGCAAGGGATCGGCAACGGAAGTTCTTTGCTACGGAACCGCAGTAGTCGTCACGAAGAATCACTGACCGAGATGATTCATCCGGGTCGGGAACCGGGCAGGAGCGCGGCCGCCGTCGGATCGTGCGCCGCGTACCGGGTCCGGGCGGCCCGGAGCGAGACGGTGGCGTAGCAATAGGCGCAACCATGGAGGCAGGTGTCCGGCGAGCCGATATCGACGGATCGGTGGCAGCCGCAAGTCGATCGCTGGCCCCGGTCGGAGCGCATTTCGAAGAGACGATCGGGAAACAGCTCTGCCAACCATGCCCCATCGATGCAGCGCCCGGGCTCGAGACCGGCCACGTCCCTAGCCAGGGGCTCGGCGCAGCTCTGAATCCGGAAACCGTACTCTCCGGCCACCGGCACCAGCCGCTCGAGTACCTCCCGCGCGAGCACCGGCTCCTGCTCCTCGCTGCACAGGGGATACCCACTCCCCTGCTCGAGGGCGGCCAGCCGCCGCCGGGTCTTGCGGTAACGATCGAGAACCGACACCACCACCCGTTCCACGCTACCCGCGAGTCGGCGCGCGATGCGCTCGAAGCGAGCGACGTGCTGCTCGGGCCCGTCCCGTGGCCCGAGTACGATGGGATCGTAGCGCCAGACCACCCGCCGGCGGCTCCCCCATCGCCTTGCCAGAGACCTCATGGCATCCACCACCCGCTGCTCCGACGGTGCCCGGGGTTCGAGGGGAGCGCCCAGGCCGGTCAGCGAAACCAGCGCCACCACACGGGTATGCCCCGCCGCTTCGAGGTCATCGAGCAGGGCCGCCAGGCGCCATGGCTGGCGGGTCCAGAAGACCCAGGCATCTACGTCCTCGGCTTGCAGGGAAACCCTCCGGCGCTGGCGCGGATTGAAGGGGTTGACCGTCTCGCACCACCCCTCGCGCAGCCGGGCGCGCAACCACGGGCCGTAATAGGCCGGCAGATCGGTCCGGCGGCTGGCGGAGACGATCACCGCGGCCCTCCGTAAATCGCTTGCAGAGCCGCAGACAACTCGCCATGGCGAAAGCGGAAGCCTGCCTCGAGGGCCCGGCGGGGCAAGACCCTCTTGCTCGACAGCAGCTCCCAGGAGAAACCTCCAGCCAGCAACCGCAGCACCGGGGCCGGTACGGGCAGCCGGGCCGGTCGATGCAGGACACGTCCCAGCTCTCGAGCAAACGCCGCCTGACGCACCGGCTCCGGAGCGGTGGCGTTGACCTCCCCGCTCAGGCCCCCGTCGAGAGCGAAGACGATCAACTCCACCAGATCCTCCCGGTGAATCCACGACCACCACTGGCGCCCGCTGCCCAGACGGCCTCCCAGCCCCAGGCGAAAGGGCACTTCCATCGCTCCCAGGGCTCCCCCGCCCCGCTCGAGCACGATGCCGATGCGCAGGCAGGTGACCGTCCAGCCGGCGGCCTCCGCCCCGCGGGCCTCTCGCTCCCATCGCTGGCAGACCCGAGAGAGAAAATCGCCGCTCGGGCCGTCCTGCTCGCCGAGCACCGTCTCGCCCCGCTCACCGTAGTAGCCGATCGCACTGGCCGAAACGAGCGTGCCGGTCCCTCCGGCCGCCCGGATTCCCTCGACCAGGTGGCGGGTACCCACCACGCGACTGTCCTCGATGGCGCGGCGCTTGGCAGAGGTCCACACCCCGGCCACCTTCTCGCCGGCCAGGTGCACCACGGCGTCGATCCCCTCGAAGGCCTCGCCCGGCGGTGGACCTTCGAGGGGCTGCCAGGCCCGGACGGCGCTCGCGTCGGGGATCAGAGCGCGCAGCGCCTCGGGTCGGCGGCTGAGGGCCGTGACCCGCTTGCCGCTGGCGATCAGCCGGGCGACCAGCGCGCGCCCGACGAAACCTCCCGCTCCCGTGACCAGCACGCGCATCACCAAGCTTCCTCCGATCTGGGCGACCAGTGTAGTCCGATCACACGCAGCCCTCCGGCGCCGAGCCGGTGTATTCTGGCCGGCGTGCAACGATCCGACAGGGAGCCTCCATGATCGAACGTATTCGTCTGCTGCCGGCGCTGGGCATCCTCGCTGCCTGCATCGTTTCTCTTGCCGCACCATCGGCGAAGGTTCCGCACCACGACCTCCGGGTACGCCTCGACCCCCAGGCTCACAGACTCAGTGTGCGTGACAGCCTGACCCTCGATGCCGCCCACTTCGCCGCAGCCGCCACCAGCGAAGGCGTGACCCTCGTTCTCCACCAGGGCCTCGACCTGCGTTGCGTGACCCGGGGCTGGCGCCTGCTCCCCCTCGAGCAGATCCCCGAAGATTTCGACGGCGCCGACGGAGCCCAGGTTCCCCTGGCCACCTATCGACTCGTCCGCCAGCCCGACGCGGAAGGGCCCGTGGTGCTCGAGTGGGACGGAGCGATCAACCACCCCCTCGAGCAGGTGGGAGAGGAGTACCAGCGCAGCTTCTCGGAAACACCGGGACTGATCACCGCCGAGGGCGTCTTCCTCGCGGGCTCGAGCCTCTGGGTGCCGCGGCTGGACAATGAGCTGCTGACCTTCCGCCTCGAGGCCCAGAAACTTCCCGCCGGCTGGGATGTGGTCAGCCAGGGAGGCCGCACAAGCCACGAGAAGGACGCCGAAGGCCGCTGGACCACCGTCTGGGAGTGCCCCGAGCCCAGCGAGGAGATCTACCTGGTCGCCGGCCCCTGGACCGAGTATCGCACCCACCGCGGCAAGACCGAGATTCTCGCCTTCCTCCGCACTGCCGACGAGGCCCTGGCCGACCGCTACCTGCAAGCCACCGGCCGCTACCTGGAGATGTACGAACAGGTGCTGCCACCCTACCCCTACCCCAGCTTCTCGCTGGTGGAGAATTTCTGGGAGACCGGCTACGGCATGCCGGGCTTCACGCTGCTCGGCCCGCAGATCATTCGCTTCCCCTGGATCCTCTCGTCCTCCTATCCCCACGAGATTCTCCACAACTGGTGGGGCAACGGAGTCTACGTCGACGCAGCTCTCGGCAACTGGTGCGAGGGGCTGACGGCCTACATGGCCGACCACCTGCTGGCCGAACAACGAGGCGCCGACGCCGCCTACCGTCGTTCGACGCTGAAGAAGTTCACCGACATGGTGCGCGGCGGAGAGGACAGACCACTGACCGAGTTTCGCTCCCGCCATTCTGCGGCCTCGGAGGCCGTGGGATACGGCAAGAGCCTGATGCTCTTCCACATGGTCCGGCAGATCCTGGGCAACGAGGAGTTCGCCGCCGGCCTGAGAACGTTCGCCCAGAAGATGTTCTTCGATCGGGCCACCTTCGACCACATCTCCGGGATCCTGACCGCCGAGACGGGCATCGTCTGGAAGCCGTTCTTTCGCACCTGGATCGAGCGGCGCGGCGCACCGGAACTGAAGATCGAGGCTGTGCAGGCCACTGCCCCGACGAAGGCGGGAGAGCCCTGGAAGCTGAGCGTGCGGCTGCGGCAGGCCCAGGCCGAGGCCCCCTTCCCCTTCGCCGTCCCGATTTTCGTCACCCTCGAGGGCCGGGAGGAGGCCCAGGTGGCATGGCAGGAAACCAACCAGCGGGAGATCGTCTTCGACATCGATTGCCCCGCGCGACCGCTGCGGGTGGATGTGGATCCCCTCTTCGATGTCATGCGGCGCCTCGATCCCCTCGAAGTCCCCCCGGCGCTGAGCACCCTGATGGGGGACAAGAACCCGACCTACGTCCTGCCCGCCGCGGCGGACGAGGCCGAGTCGAAGGCCTGGCGGGAGCTGGCGACCCACTGGCAGCAGCCGCGGGAACCACGCTTCGTCAGCGATGCAGAGATCGAAGCCCTCCCTTCCGGCACGGTCTGGGTGCTCGGGCGGAACAACCGCTTCGGCCCGCCGCTGGCCGCCAGCCTCGACGAGCAGGGCGTCAGCCTCGACGCCGGTGGCCTTCGGGTCAACGACCAGCGTCTGCCGCTCAGCGGCCACAGCCTGGTGCTCGTCGCGCGCCGGGCGGAAGACCCCTCCCTCGCTGCCGCCTGGATCGCCGCGGATCCAGTGGAGGCCATTGCCGGACTGGCTCGCAAGCTGCCCCACTACACCCGTTACTCGTGGCTCGCCTTCGCCGGCGATGAACCCTCCAACGTGGGCAAGGGATTGTGGACGCCCCTCCGCTCGCCCCTGGTCTACTTCCTCGAGGACGGCGCCCCCCGCGCCCGCCTGCCCCGGCGCGAGCCCCTGGCCACGCTGCCCCCCGCGGTGGAAAGCCGGGCGATGGTGCAGACCATCGAGCTGCTCGCCGATCCGGCCCTCGAGGGCCGGGGCCTGGGCAGCGAGGGTCTGGCCCGGGCCACTGCCTGGGTCGAGCAGAAGATGAAGGCCATCGGTCTCGAGCCCGCAGGCGACGAGGGTTACCGCCAGAGCTGGACCGCCCGGGCCGGTGACCCGCCGCGCGAGGTCGAGGCGGTCAATCTCGTCGGGCGCATCGACGGCACCGATCCGGCGCTGGCCGACCAGCCGGTGATCCTGATCGCTCACCTCGACCACCTCGGCCGCGGCTGGCCCGATGCCCGGCGGGGCAACGAGGGCAGGGTCCACCCCGGGGCGGACGACAACGCCTCGGGAGTGGCCGTGCTGCTCGAGGTGGCCCGGGTGCTGGCCACCTCACCGGCGCCCGCCCGACCGGTGCTGGTCGCCGTCGTCACCGGTGAGGAGTTCGGCGGGATCGGCTCGCGCCACCTGCTGGCCAGCCTCGACGCCCGGGTCTCCCCCTTCGCCTGCGTCAACCTCGATACGGTGGGTCGACTGGGCGACGGTCCCCTGCTGGTGATCGGCGCCGAATCGGCCCGGGAGTGGAAGTTCCTCTTCATGGGCGTGGGCTACACCACAGGCGTACCGATCAAGGTCGCCGCCGAGCCGATGGACAGCTCCGATCAGACCTCCTGCATCGAGGCGGGGATTCCGGGCGTGCAGCTCTTCTCGGGAGCCCACGCGGACTACCACCAGCCCACGGACACGGCGGACAAGATCGACGCCGCGGGTCTCGGCCGGGTGGTGGAAGTCGCACGGGAGACCGTGGCCTACCTGGCCGGACGCAGCGAAGCACTGCATTTCAGGGGTCCGGACGGTGGCAACACGGCGGCGGCGGATGCGGCGACGGCCAAACCCGCCGCTCGCAAGGCCACGCTGGGTACGCTCCCCGACTTTACTTTCCGGGGACCGGGAGTTCGCATCGAGCAGGTGATGGAGGACTCGCCGGCCACCGCCGCCGGCCTCGAGCCGGGGGACGTGATCGTCGGCTGGGACGGCCGGGAGGTGCGCGACCTGCGGGGCTACACGGACCTGATCCGGGCAGCCCACCCGGGGCAGAAGGTGCGGCTGACCCTGCTGCGGGACGGGAAGAAAATCGAGCGCGAAATCACCCTGCGAGCCCGCTGAGTGCGGGGCTGACCCGCGCTTTCGTCTCAATTACGCCGTCAAGTCCTTCCGATCGCGGCCGATCCGTTGCTGTGACATGCCGGTGGTGGCGAAGCCATCGGGAGGAGACAGACGGATGAACATCGGCAGCTTGACCCTGAACCCGACGACACCATCGACCATCCAGCCCCTTCGACCGGACCCGGCGAACGGTGATCCCCTGCAGGTCGGCCGCTCACCCCAGCCGCAACTGCCTGAGCCGACGAATCAGCCGGCGCTGCCCGAACCGCCGAGCGGTGATCTCAACCGACTCCTCGACCGGGCGGCCGAGATGAAAATCCAGTTCAAGCTCTTCGAGCAGGACGGCGAGGGAGAGGACAAGCTCGGCTTCAAGGTTCGCCTGCGGGAGGAGGGGGCGAAGATCTCCTTCAAGTTCAAGCGCGAGATCGAAGAAGAACTCGAGCGTGGCAAGGCCGACGACGAAACTCGGGAAGCCAGCCTCGAGATCCAGCAGTCGTTCGAGATGAGCTTGCAGTTCAAGCTCGAAGGGCTGGCCAGCCAGCCCGCGGTGAGTGCCGACAACGTGATGCAGAACCTGGGAAGCGTCTTCGGCGACTTCCTTTCCGGGCTCGCCGGCCTGTTCGGCTCGAGCAGCCTGGATCCCGCTGCGCCGGCACCGAGCGCTCCCGCCGCTCCCGCGCCGAGCGCTCCGGCAGCACCCGCCCCGGTCAACACCGATCTGAACGCGCCGGTGACCTCCGCACCCGCGCCGGCGGACGTGGCGCCGGCCACACCGGCCACCGACTCGGTCAGCCCGAGCGAGCCCCAGCCGGCCCTGCCGGAAGTGGTCGATCCGACGGCCACGACCACACCGGCCAATCCTTTCCAGGATTTCTTCGACCGCCTGACCTCGCTCTTCGATGCCTTCACCCAGGATATCCTCGGACTCTTCGGCGCCCAGACCGAGAGCCAGGCGCCGGCTCCGGCAGATCAGACGCCGGCCGCCTCTCCGGCCGCGACACCTGCGACTCCGGCCCCCCTCCAGGGGAGTTTCGAGCTGAAGATTTCCTTCGAAGCCAGGATCTCGGCCTACGTCGCCCCTCCCGCCGCACCGGCGGTGGTCAGCGCCGAGGCCTGATCAGGGCTCGATACGAAAAAATCGCAGTGCGTTGTGGGAGGTCGCCTCGGCGACCTCCTCGTACGTCCGGCCCAGAACCTCGGCCAGCCGCCGCGCGGTGTGGACCAGGTAGGCCGGCTCGTTGACCTTGCCGCGACAGGGAACGGGTGCCAGCCAGGGTGCATCGGTCTCCACCAGGAGCTGCTCGAGCGGCACGCGGGCGGCGGCCTGGCGCAGAGCCCGGGCGCCGGGATAGGTCAGGTTGCCCGCGAAGGAGACCGGCCAGCCCCAGTCGAGGAAGGGATCGAGATCGGCCGCCGTGCCGCCGAAGCAGTGCAGCACGGCGCGCAGACCGCGGGCGGCGAAGGAGGCGAGGATCTCCCGAGCCGGCGGCCAGGCATCGCGCAGGTGCAGCACCAGCGGCAGGTCCGCATCCAGGGCGGCCTCCGCGTGGCGCTCGAGCCATTCCACCTGTCGCGCCAGGGGCACCCTCTTCCAGTACAGATCGAGGCCGGTCTCGCCCAGGGCCACCACCTTGGGCTGCTCGAGCAGGGCGACGATGCGCTCCCAGCTCGCCTCGTCGGCGGCGGCAGTCTCGTTGGGGTGGATTCCCACAGCCGCGTAGAGGCCGTCGCGACAGGCAGCATGGGCGGCGACCGCCTCGGCCGAATCGGCATCGATACCGATCAGCACGGCACGTCCCACACCGGCCTGCCGGGCCCGACTCCAGGCACCCTCCGGATCCTCTCCCAGCTCACCGAAGAGCAGGTGATTGTGGGTATCGAACAGGGGTGCTGCGCTCATCGCCGACCTCCACCGGGAGCGGTGCGCCTATAATCCGCTCCATGTCTCGCTGGATCCCATCTTGCCTGCTGCTCGTCACTCTCGCCGCCGCCGGCTGTTCGTCCTCGAGCGGCCCGACCACCGAGGCTCTCGCGCGCGTCGCGAGCCTGGAAGACCGGCGGGTCGAAGACCCCGCCCCCTGGCAGCCCTGGCTCGACGCCGACGAGCCCGCATTGCGCCGCCTGGCCGCCCGCGGGATGGGCCGGGTGCGATCCCCCCGCCTGGTCGATGCGCTACTCGAGCGATTGCAGCGCGAGGGCGATCGGGAGGTGGCGGATGAAGTGCTCTTTGCCCTCGGGCAGATCGGTGACCCCCGGGCTGCAGCAGCCTTGCTCGGCTTCGAGGAGCGCGCGACGGGAGAGCTGCGGGCCAGGGCTCTCGAAGCGCTGGGAAAGATCGGCACCGAGCGCAGCGCCCTGTTGATCGACCGTCTCGCCGACCCCGCCCCGGCGGTACGGCGCGCGGCCCTGGCAGCCCTCGTGCGGCTGCATGGCCGGCGGGCCGACCCGCCCGCACCCCTGGCCGGTGAGCAGGCCGACACCCTGCTCGAGGCCCTCTCGCGGCTGCGCGGAGACGACAGCCCGGAGCTGCGCTGGTGGGCGGTCTATGCCCTGGAAGAGATCGCTCCACCGGGCGCCGACGAAGTGCTCCTCGACGCCTGCGCCGACCCCGACCAGCGCGCGCGCCTGTTTGCGGTCCGCGGCCTGGGCAGGCGGCTCGAGGCCGACGCCACCCTCGGTGGGCGGGTTTCGAAGGCTTTGCTGCCTCTGCTCGACGACACCTCGCCCCATGTCGCCGCAGCAGCCGCCAGAGTGCTCGGTCAGGTGCCGGGCAAGGAGATCAGAAAGGCCCTGGCCCGGGCCTTCGTTCGCCATCGCAACACCCGGAGCTTCCACCTGCGCCTGGCCATCGTCTCCCTGCCCGAACTTCCACCGGGGGTACTGGCCAGCGCTCTGGCGGACGGCTCGCGCATGGTGCGCGCCAAGGCCCTCGAGCGGGGAGCCGCGCTGAGGGATCCCGGAACACCGGAGGTGGCCCACTGGGCGATCTCTTCCGACCGCTGGAAGCGCGCGGCAGCGGCGCGGGCGGCGGCGCGCCTCGAACTCCCCCACGCACTGCAAGTGCTCGGCAAGCTGCTGGCCGACGACGATCCGTTGGTGGCGGCCACCGCCCTCGGCGTCCTGGACGACAAGAAATTCGATGGGGCGGCGGCGCAGCGGCGGCAATGGCTGCTCGAGGCACTGGCGCGGGACGACCTGGCGCTGCGAGGAACCGCACTGACCCTGCTCGCCCATCACGGCAAGCCCGAAGATCTGGCCGCGGTGCGTACCTGCTTCGAAGCAGCGCCGGGGGACGACAACGTGGAAGTCCGTACCGAGGCCCTGCGGACAGCCAGGGCGCTGGCGGGCAACCAGGCCCAGGCCTTCTTCGTCGCCGCCGCGGAGGATCCTTCACCCGCCGTGGCCCGACTGGCGCGGCAGCTCGGTGGTCTTCCGGAGGCGGCGAGCGGATCGATCGGCAAGCCGTCATCGGTCAGCCTGGTTCCCGGTGTGGACTTCGGTAGCGATCGGGACAACCCGCGAGCGCTGCTCGAGACCAGCCGCGGCCGAATCGTCATCGAACTGCTGCGCGAGCAGGCGCCGCGCCACGTGAAGAACTTCATCACGCTGGCCGAGAAGGGCTTCTACGACGGCCTGCCGTTCCACCGCGTGGTGACCGGATTCGTGATCCAGGGCCTCGACCCCCGCGGTGACGGCTGGGGAACCGGAGGAATCTTCCTGCGGGACGAAATCAATCCCGTGCCCTACACCCGCGGCACGGTGGGCATGCCCAACGCGGGACCCGACACCGGCGGCTGCCAGATCTTCATCACCCATGTCCCCACCCCTCACCTCGACGGCCGCTACACGGTCTTCGGGCAGGTGGTCGAAGGAATGGACGTAGTGGACAGCATCGAAGTCGGTGACACCTGCCTGTCGGTGGAGATCCGCTGAACACCGCCCCTGGGGCGATCGGGACAGCGCGCGCTGCCGCCCGCGGCCTTGGCCGTGGACAGTGCGGCACTACGGCTCGCCCCGCGGGTGATGGTGCTCGAAGTCATCGCGGGGCATCCGGCCGGTGATCCAGATCCAGCTCATCGGGTACTCGCGGGGCACGAAGACCGTGAAGAACAGATGCCAGACGACGATGGCACCGACCGCGAGAATCGCCTCGTAGAAGTGCACGGTCTCGCACACGCGCACGACCCAGGCAGGCATGGATTCCGTGGCGAGATCCGGGAACATCAACACGAAGCCCGTGACACTCATCACGATCGTGCCCCAGACCAGCGCCCAGTACTCTGCCTTCTGCGTGTAGTCGAAGTAGCCGAAAGCCGGGGGCGCCTTCCGCAGGCCCAGGTAGTAGGCGATGTTTTCCACGGCCTGGCGGGCGTCGGAAAGCCGCGGCAGCATGTCCCGCAGCAACTTGCGCCCACGCACGGTCACCAGCAGATAGCCGATGTGCAGCAGCGAGGCGGCAACCATCAGCCCGGCGCAGACCCGGTGAACGAGGCGCCTGAGATCCTCGTTGAGTCCAGCAGCACTCAGGGCCCGGGCCCACCAGGCATCGGGGAAACGCAGAGCGAAGCCCGTCAGGGCCAGCGTCGCGAAGGTGATCGCCAGAACCATGTGCTGGGCGATCTCCGAGCGCGTCATCCGCTGCACCGTCGGCCGGGCGTGGTAGCTCCGGTAGTGCGCCCTGAGTTCCCGGGCGTAGATCAGCAGGTTGTGCACTGCCATGCCACCGAGGGTCAGCACGATCAACCAGATATAGACCCAGCGCACGTAGTCGTGGGGCCGCCAGGCGCGACTGGCCTCGAGATGGTTGTAGGACCGGGCAAACTGCGGATTGGTGTTTTCGTGACACTGGCCGCAAGTGGCCACCACGTGGTCGGGATGCACCGAAGATTCGGGATCGAGGGGCGAACGGATGTCGTGCGTCGTGTGGCAGTCCTGGCAGGAAGCCGCCGCTTCGCAGTCTCGTTCGACCGCCCAGCCGTGGTAGCTATCGAGGTAGCTTCCCACCACGTTCGGCGACAGCGCATAGCGCGCATTCATCTCCTGGTCTTCGTGACACCGCCCGCAGGTCTCGGTGGCTTGCCTGGAACGACTGACCGCCGAGCAGGTATCGTCCACGGAAAGGATCAGGTGCTCGTCGTGGCAGTCGGTGCAAACCGGCGCGTCCTCGATGCCGTGTTCGAGCGCCTTGCCGTGCACCGAACCTTCGTAGGTCGCTGCGATCTCTGCGTGACACTGGCCGCAAGTCCTGGCCAGGTTCTGCCGCGCCACCGAGCTGTCCGGATCAGAAGCCCCATAAAGATCGTGACTGCCATGGCAGTCGGTGCAGACCGCCGTCATCTCCCCTTCACGCCATCCCTGCCCATGAATCGACTGCAAGTAGCTCGGCAGACTCACCGGCAGGCGAACGTAGTCTTCGGTGATCACCGGCTTGTCGGTGTGGCAATGGCCACAGGTCTTCGGGATGTTGAAGTGATTGACCGGACTTTGCCGATCGTTCGAGGCCAGCACGTGGTGACCGCCGTGACAACTCCCGCATTCGGCGGCGACCTGGCTGCCTTCCAGGTGAGCGTGGCGGTGCGCACTGCGCCGATAGGCGGCTTCCGCCTCCTCGTGACAACGGCCGCAACCGAAACCCGTCGCTTCCCGCGGACCCCTGACCTGGTGGGCCCGGTGGCAGGACAGGCAGTTCATCTTTCCCGACGCGAAAACCTCTTCGTGTACCGATCCTTCGAAGAGCTGGTCATAGCTGGGGTGGCACTCGGTGCAGGCCCGGAGGGTGCCCTGGTCCAGCGTGGGCTTGACCACGCCGTGCACGTCGTGGCACGACGCGCAGGAGATCACCCCACCGGTGGGCAGCGGCCCGAGGTGCCCACTGGCCGTCAGCTCGTCCATCGCCCCCTGGTGACAGCCCTCGCAGAGCCGGCTGACCGCCCCCGCCGACGGCGGCTGCTGGGCAGCGTGGACCGGGTGGCAGGTGATGCAACCGGGAGCATTCTTGCCTGCCGCCAGCGCCCGGTGGTGCACACTGTCATCGAAGTGCTCGGCCTGCTCGGCATGGCAACGCCGGCAGGTGTGCTCCACCGAGCGGGGATCGAGAGGCTGGAGGTAATGCGCATCCCCACCGGCGCCGTGGCAGTCGACGCAGTTCGGCGCGGAGGGTTTCCCTCGCCCCACCGCGCGCCCGTGAACGCTGCGCTCGAAGCTCGCCACCGACTCGTCGTGACACTTCGAGCACTGCACCGGACGGTACACGTCGAAGTGGGGGATGTCGTCGAAGTCGGCGCTCTGATCGTGGCAGTCGATGCACTCCATGCCGGCATGGACGCTCTGCTCGAGATGGGCGGGATCGACGAACAGGGACCGACCGTCGTCTCGAGCCAGTTCGGCATCGTCGTGGCAAGCCAGACAGGCGTCGTTGTCGGCCCGCGCCGAGCCGCCGAAAAGCAACAGTGCGAACACGATCGAGAAGAGAAGAATGGCCCGGTGGGCCGGAGTCGGGCAGGGCTGCTCTCGCACGGCTGTCGCCTCCAGGGTGCCATCGTGGGCCAGGAATAACTAAAGAGTAAGCTAGCGGTCTGACAAAATCCACCCTGGAGTTAAAAAAATCAACGATCCCCGCTCGACCCAGACTCGCCCTTCCCGGGACGGGAGATCAGCCCCTCCCCCAGGCGCCCGTTCATCTTGACCACCAGGGGTTGATCAAAGGACAGCAGTCGCACCGGCCCCTCCTCCACCACGGCGGGCTGGTCCGCCAGCCACCGCCAGTCAACGAAGCAGGCAGGGCTCTGTCCGACGGTGAAGTAGCCCACGTTGAAGGATGTCAGGTTCTGGAAGAAGTGGGTGCCCTGGGAAGGTGCGACCTGGAAGTCTCGAAAACTGGCCTCGACGATGGTCCGCGCCCCGGAGATCTGGTCCCAGGTGACGGGAATCCCGAGCCAGGGGTCCTTCGACCCCCAGCGCCCCACGCCGATCAGCACGTAGGGCCTTGCCTCGCGCACCAGGCGGGCGTTGATCCGCGCGACGGCATCGGCCACCGCGCGGCTCTCCTCTCGCCGATAGCTGCCCGCATCGACCACCAGCAGGTCGAAGACCTCGACTCGCCCGTTGCCCAGCACGTTGTCACTGCGGCAAACCAGCGTGTCCCGGGGTGGATCGCCCAGTTCGAGCGCTTCGGTCTCACGGGCCAGGGCCAGCGGGCGCATCTGCAGCATGGCGAAGTGTGTCGGCTCGCCAGCGGGCACCGAGAGGTTCACCGCAAATTCGATCTCCACCGGGGAGTTCATTCCCCAGCTCCCCAACTCGAGCAGGATCTCGAGGATCTGGGCCAGGGGAAACACCCCGTGCTTGAGGATCGGCGCAAAGCTCACCAGCCGTACGCCGGAACGCGAGATGCCGTCGTAGATCGCATCGTTCTCCGGCGAGTAGACCGATCCCAGGCGGCCCAGTGTGCCGTCTTCTTCCGCCGCGTCGAGTCCGTACTCCCGTTCTCGGAAGGTGCAGGCATCGCCTTCTTCCTCGAGGGACAGCGCCCAGAAGGTGCGCTGGCAGGCATCGAGCATGTCCCGCGCGGAAGAGAGCTGGAGTACATGGCGCGGGAAGCGTGGCGAGAACTGCAACGCCGCGCCCCCCTCGACCACCATCCGTCCCATCCCCAGCGCCACCGAAGCGACCCCGTCGTCGGACGACAGAGGCGGTGTGGGATAGAAGTTGTAAGAACGCGCCACGCCGGAGAAATCGGGATAAAAGCGCTGGCCATGACGCTCGCCGACGACCTTCATCACGATCACCGCCATCTTCTCTTCCTCGAGCCGATAGGGGGTGGCACGGATGTAGGTCTTGGCATGGGAAGAGAAGGTCGAAAGATAGACCTGCTTGATCGCTGCGATCAGCCGCTCGAGGCGTACGGCGGGATCGGCCTCGGCATTGGGCAGCATGTAGGTCTCGTAGACCCCGGTGAAGGGCTGGTACTGGGAGTCCTCGAGCAGGCTCGACGAGCGTACCGCCAGCGGTGTAGTCACCCCTTCGAGGAAGGACGCGAGGTGGTCCCGCACGTCCTGCGGAAAGCCCGCGGAGTGGAAGCGGGCCGTCAGCTCGTGGTCGTCGTCGCAGTGCAGGGCGAAGTCACGCAGGTCGTTGTCGTCGAGGAATCGATCGAAGACGTCCGTGCCGAGCACCACCGCCGGTGGAACGGAGATCACCACTCCATCGAAGAGACGATCGACGGGGTAGTTGTAGAGCAGGTAACGAACGAAAGCCAACCCCCTCGCCTTGCCGCCGAGGGAGCCGCCGCCGATACGGGCAAATCCATGCTGCGGGTCGAAGGTATCGGGGTCGTAATCGGAGATCACGCCGCTCTGGCGTTCCCGGCGGTACTCCTCGATGGACTCGATGAGGTTGCGGCGAATGTCTTCGAGGGTCGCGAAGTCGGAGACTTTCCGTGGACGGAGCTTCTCGGCCAGCGCGAACTCCGTGCGGGCCTTGAGCCAGTTGGAGAAGTGATTGCGTTCACCGTGATAGCCGATGCACTCGGCGGGAACGGTGCGCAGTTTTTCGAGCAACGATCGTAGGCTGTGGGCCCGATCCACTTCAGTGCCGTCGGGCAGCCGGAAGACGAAATCGCCGAAGGCGAAGTTGTCGACCATGAACTCCCGCAAGTCGTTGAGCAGCGTCGGCGAATTCTTCAACACGAAGCAGGCGCCGGCCGCCTCGGCCAGCACTCGATTCTCCGGTCGTGAAGACTGCAAGAGCACCGGGATATCGGGCCAGGCCTCCCTCACCTTGCGGGCGAATTCCGCCCCGGCATCGGGCTGCAGCTTGCCCGAGTGAGGAAACTCGATATCCGAAATCACGCCGAGAATCACGTCGCTGTAGCGCGAGAAGTACTCCCAGGCCTCCTCGAAGCTGGTGCAGAGCAGAATCTTCGGCCGGGCCCGCATGCGCAGGATCTTGTGGGTCAGATTGACACCCTCGGAGATCACGCTGTGAGAGTGGCGAAACAGCTCGGCGTAGATCAGCGGAAGAAACGACGAGTAGTAGCGAATCGAGTCCTCGATCAGGATCACGGCCTGCACGCCGGCGGCGGTGTCGTGCTCGAGGTTGAGGCGGTCCTCCATGTACTTGACGATGGCGAGGAAGATCCGCACGTCCCCCTGGTAGAGGAAGACTCGCTCGATGTCCGAGACATCGTGGCGACTGACGAAGTCTTTCAACTCCCGGCTGTCGTAGCCGAGCAGAATCACCGGCACGTCCTCGGTGCGCGCCTTGACCTCCCGGGCCAGTTCGAGGGCGTTCATGTCGGTGACGTTGAGCGAGGTGATCACCAGGTTGAAGCGCCCCTCCTCGAGAGCTTGCAGAGCTTCCCGTCCGCTCGAGACGTGTCGCAACCCCGGCGTGTGACGCAAGTTGAGATCGAGAAACTCGCTGAGGAACAGCTCGGTGAGCTGCCCATCCCGCTCGAGGATGAACGAGTCGTAGAGGCTGGAGACCAGAAGAATGTTCTGGATCCGCTCGGGCATCAGCTCCTGGAGGCTCTCGAGCCTCCGCATTCTCGGCGGCAACGTGGCTTTCGGCATCGCATCCATCGTCCGGCCATTGTAACAGCCGGCAACGGCGTGGCCTTCTGAAGACAACGGCTCTCCTTGACACTGTGTGGGTACCGCCCCCGGAGATCAGCGTTGCCAGGCGCACTGAACTCCGAGCCTGGTGGAGGGCCGAGGAAGCGCGGCTCGACGCCCTCCACTCCGCACCGATCAACCGCCAAGGCGCTGCCAACCATCTACCTGGACGCCCAGTGCCTGGCGGCCGCACGCACAGATTCGCCAGGAGAGCCAAAGCAACAGGGGACGCCGCGAGGCGTCCCCTGTCGGTCGGTAGAGATTGGGAGACGATCAGACGATGCCCTGATCGATCATCGTGTCGGCGACCTTGAGGAAGCCGGCGATGTTGGCGCCATTGACGTAGTTGCCCGGAGTGCCGAAGCGCTCGGAAGCTTCGATGCAGGACTGGTGGATGCCCTTCATGATCATCTGCAAGCGGTTGTCGACCTCCTCGCGGGTCCAGGCGTAGCGCATCGAGTTCTGCGCCATCTCGAGACCGGAGACCGCCACACCACCGGCATTGGCCGCCTTGCCCGGGCCATAGAGGATCTTCTCTTCGAGGAAGAGGTGCACGCCGTCGGGGGTGGTCGGCATGTTGGCTCCCTCGGAGACCACGTAGACGCCGTTCTTCAGCAGGTTGCGCGCATCGACGCCATTGATCTCGTTCTGAGTCGCGGAGGGGAAGGCGCAGTGGGCCTTGTGGTCCCACAGCGGGTTGTGATCGAGGCTCGAGTCGGTCGGCGTGTAGACCGCACTCTTGAAGTGCTCGGCGTACTCCTTGATCCGGCCGCGACGCACGTTCTTCAGCTCCATCACCCAGGCCAGCTTCTCGCGATCGATGCCGGCCTCGTCATAGATGTAGCCACCGGAGTCGGAAAGGGTCACGGGCTTGGCGCCCAGATCGAGCAGCTTCTCGACGGTGTACTGGGCCACGTTGCCGCTGCCGGAGACCAGGCAGGTCTTGCCTTCGAGGTTCTCGTTGCGGGTGGCCAGCATCTCGGCGGCGAAGTAGACCGCACCGTAGCCGGTGGCCTCGGGCCGGATCAGCGAACCGCCCCAGTTCAGGCCCTTGCCCGTCAGCACGCCGGCGAACTCGTTGGCCAGGCGCTTGTACTGACCGAAGAGGAAGCCGATCTCACGACCACCGACACCGATGTCGCCGGCGGGCACGTCCGTGTTCGGGCCGATGTGGCGATAGAGTTCGCTCATGAAGCTCTGGCAGAAGCGCATCACCTCGTTGTCGCTCTTGCCCTTGGGATCGAAGTCGGAACCGCCCTTGCCGCCGCCCATCGGCAGGGTGGTCAGGGAGTTCTTGAACACCTGCTCGAAGGCGAGGAACTTGAGGATGCCCAGGTTCACCGAGGGGTGGAAGCGCAGACCTCCCTTGTAGGGGCCGATGGCGCTGTTCATCTCGATGCGGAAGCCCCGGTTGATCTGCACGTTGCCCTGGTCGTCGAGCCAGGGGACGCGGAACATGATCACCCGCTCGGGCTCGATGATCCGCTCGAGCACCTTCGCCGCACGGTACTCGGGGTGCTTGTCGAAGACGACCGCCAGGGACTCGGCGACCTCTTCGACGGCCTGGTGGAACTCGGGCTCCGCCGGGTTCTTGGCCTTGACGTCACTCAACAGGGTTTCGATGTACTCGGACATTTCCAAGCCTCCTCGCAAGTGGGAGATCAGGCCCCGCCGCCCACAACCGGCCGGCGGGACGAATCTTTCGATCATACTTGGTAAGCCTAGACCCGGAAGCCCTGTCCTTCCATGGGGGTTTTCCCCCGGTTGCCGGGGGGAAATCCTGTAGGCCCGTTCTTTCAGACTTGAATCAAATGATTGCGGATACAGTACTTGACGATATCGGCCAGGTTGCGCGCGCCGAGCTTGCGCATGATCGCCGCACGGTGGGTCTCGGCGGTCTTGGCCGAAATGTTCAACACCGCCGCCGCCTCCTTGGTCGAGTAGCCGTCGGCCAGCAGCACGGCCAGTTCTCGCTCGCGCTGGGTCATCACCCCCCCGGGGCGCTGGCGTTGGATCGCAGCGGAGACATATTCGGCGACCATATCCCGGCCGGCGGCGCCGGCGAGGAAGTAGTCGCCGCGGGCCGCGTGGCGCAGGGCCACCACCAGGTCGTCGAAGCAGCACTCCTTGAGCAGGTAGCCCCGGGCGCCGGCCTCGAAGGCCTGGCGCTGGTAGGCCTCGTTGTGATGGGCGGTGAGAATGACGACCTCGGTGCGCGGGTGATGGTCGCGGATCCAGCGGGCCGCATCGATGCCGCTCATCCGGGGCATGACGATGTCGAGCAGCACCACGTCGGGGATCAGCTCGGCCACCGCCTCGATCGCCTCCCGACCATCGACCGCTTCACCGACCACGGTGAACTCTTCGCGGCCGGCGAGCAGGGCGCGCACCCCTTCCCGGAACAGGCCGTGGTCATCGACGAGAAGCACGCGGATCGCTACGGGGGCCATCGAGCCTCCAGACGGACAGGGCCCCGATTCTACCGCTCGGGACTCCGGCAAGCGAAGCCTGTCGGCCGCTTCTCCGGTCCGCGATAAACTTCCGCCATGAGTCCCGCCGCCTCACTTGCCGCAGCCCTCGCGCGACACTTCGGCCACCCGGCCTTCCGCCCGGGTCAGCGGGAGGCGGCCGAGGCGATCGTCGAAGGCCGGGACGTGATCGCGGTGATGCCCACCGGAGCGGGCAAGTCCCTGTGCTATCAACTCCCCGCAGTCCTCCTCGAAGGAGTGACCCTGGTCGTCTCGCCGCTGATCGCATTGATGAAGGACCAGGTCGACGCCCTGACCAGCGCCGGCATCACGGCGGCCGCGATCCACTCCGGCCAGGCGGTGGAGACCAACCGGGAGGTGCGCCGGGCCCTGCTCGAAGGCCGGCTGGATCTGCTCTACGTGGCCCCCGAGCGCCTGGCCAGCGAAAGCTTCCTGGCCCTGCTCGAACGCTCCCGGGTGGCCCGGCTGGTGGTCGACGAGGCCCACTGCATCAGCCAGTGGGGTCACGATTTCCGCCCCGACTACCGGCGCCTCGGCCCGCTCGGCCAGCGCCTCGGTGTTCCCGTCTCGGCCTTCACCGCCACCGCCACCCCGGCCACACGCCGGGACATCATTACCCAGCTCTCCCTCGACGCCCCCCTCGAGCTGGTCACCGGCTTCGAGCGCCCCAATCTGACCCTCGGCGTCCATCGCGTCGGCCGAACGCAGGACAAGCAGGCTGTGGTCACCCGGGTGCTGCACGAGTCGGGCACACCAGGGCTGATCTACGCCGCGACGCGCAAGAGCACCGAGCGCTGGGCCGCCTGGCTCGAGTCTCGGGGTCTGCGCGCCGGCTGCTACCACGGCGGTCTGCCCGACGCCCAGCGGCATGCGATCCAGGAGGCCTTCCTCGACGGTCGCCTCGACGTGATCGCCGCGACCAACGCCTTCGGCATGGGCATCGACAAGGCGGACATCCGTTTCGTGGTCCATGTGGAAGTGCCGGGCAGCGTCGAGGCCTACTACCAGGAGGCGGGGCGCGCGGGACGCGACGGCAAGCCCTCTCTCTGCCTGCTGCTCTATTCGGGTGCCGACGTCCGCACCCAGGAGTTCTTCATCGCCCTGTCCAATCCCGGCCCGGCGATCTTCCGCCAGGTCTGGGCCGACCTGGCCACAGTGGACGACGAGGTGCCCGCGTCGGCCTTTCCCGGCGCCGACCGCCCGGGAGTGGAGACCGCCGTACGGCTGTTGCGGCAGGCGGCCGGCTCGGCGGGAGTGCGTCCCGGCCAGGGCCCCCTGCCCCTCGACCTGGAGGTACAGAAGACCAAGGCCGAGCGCGATCGCCAGCGACTCGAGGCGATGATCCGCTACGCGATCTCACCCGGCTGCCGCACCCAGTTCATCTACGATTACTTCGCCGGCTCCGCCCGGGGCGGCGACGCGGTGCGATGCGGGACCTGCGACAACTGCCTGGGATGGCACCAGCGGCAGGGCCGGCCGTTGAGCGACGAAGAGTTTCGGCAGGTGCGCATCGCCCTGTCCGGAGTCGCCCGTCTCGCGGGTCGCTTCGGCGCCCGCCGGATCGCCCAGATGCTCACCGGCAGCCGCTCGAAGGAGCTGCTGGTCCGCAGGCTCGATCGCCTGCCGACCTACGGCCGACTCGCGGAGCTGGGCGTCGACACGGTGCAGAAGATGCTCGGCGTGCTGGCCGACGCCGGGCTGGTCGAGCGCCGCACCGTGGAAGGCGGCCGACCGGGGCAGTTCGTGCTGGCCCTGACCCGCTCCGGCGTCGCCGTGATGCAGGGCGAAACGCGCCCCGAACTGCCACTGGCCGAGATCCTGCAGCCGCCTCCGGCTCCCGCCCCCCGATCCACGCAACGGGGGCGGCGACGAGCCGGGCGCGACGGGCCGAGCGCCGCCTCGCCGCTGGCCGTGGCCCTGCGAGACTGGCGGCGGGAACTGGCCCACAGCAAAGGCATCCCCGCCTACCAGATCCTTCACGACAAGACCCTCGAGGCCCTTGCCCAGCGCCGGCCGCGCAACCGGAACGAGTTGCTCGAAATCAAGGGCATCGGCCCGAAAAAAGCCGAGAACTTCGGCCCGGCCCTGCTCGAGCTGATCCGCAACGCACCCGCTCCCTGAACGACCGACTCAGCGAAACTTGCGTTTGAGTCGATCCAGCCACTGCTTGCTCTTTTCCCGCCGCGAGCGGCGGGTGGCCTTCGAAAGATCGACCCGAATCGACGGTGCGGTGAGCGGGCCTTCGACGGCGAGGGGGAGCGTCAGGCGACCGTCGGCGCCGACCAGCACGTCGAGCCAGCCGTACTGACCGACCCACTTGCTGGTGGTCTTCTCGTCGGCGGCGGCCTCGAGATCCAGATCGACGCTCGCCGCCAGAGGATCGAAGGTCCCACGACCACCGGCCTCGATCGCCCCACTGACCACTCGGATGCCCTCGAGCCTCCAGGGTAGTCCGCTCAAATCCACCCGAGTGCCGAAAGCATCGAGAACTTGCCGGGACCCGGCGGTCCGGCCGGCGCCGCCCGAACGCCCCGGCTTCCGACCGATCTTCTCGCGCACAGCGGCCTCGAGGTCCCAGGCCGGCAAAGAGAGCTTGCGGGCGGACACGTCGATGCTGCCGCCGAGGGCCGCCGGACCGATGATGTCGGCACCCAGATCGAGAGTCATCGCCAGATCCAGATCCGTCGGACCTTCGAGATCGGCCAGGGTCCGGCCGACCAGTGGGGCGAGCAGACCACCGGCCCGGGCGCCGCGCACCTGACCATCGAAGGACAGCCGGGCGCCTTCGCCCCACGCCGGCAGGCGGAGCTGCCCCACCAGGCTGCCACCGGCCACGACGGCCCGGGTGAGGGTCAGCGAGAGATTTCCGCTGCGATCGAAAGCCAGGTGCGCTCGCGCCTGCTCGACAGGCGGGAGAATCTCGGCCAGCACCAGGCGGCTCACCGATGCCTCGCCTTCCATCTCCACCCGTAGCCCGTCGGCGTCGTTCCCGATACGAACCGTGCCCGTGATCGCCGAAGGCCCGTCGCTGACGAAGGGCAGAGGCAGAAAGGCGCCGGCGACCTTCAGCAGAGCAGGTAGCGGCGCTTCCTCGAGCCGCGCGCTCAGGTCGAGACGGGGCATCAACTCGCCCTCCGCCCGCACTTCGAGATCCTCCACCTGCACGCTGCCGGCCTCCAACACCCAGCCCTCTCCCCGCCGGGCCAGAGTGAACTCGCAGCGCAGGGAGTCGAGAGCCCGCAGACTGCCCGGCAGTGAGAGGGCGGTGGCCGCCAGACGGCCCCGGGCCTTCCCCTCGGCGAGCTGCAGGTCGATCGGAGCGACGACGATCTTCAGCGGCGGCTGCCACGCCCGATCGATCACCTCCAGCCGGCCACCGCTGATCTCGACTCGGTCGAGGCTCCAGGCCGTCGCTGAGGCCTCGACCGTGGCGCTGGCGGCATCGGCATAGGCGCGCGCATCCCCCCTGTTGTTGGCGGGCCCCGCTCCGGGGATGCCGAACAGGCCGGTCGTCGCGAAAGCTTGCCCATCGCCCCCGAGGCGCCCCTCGATCTTGTGGAACTGACCCGAGGGGCCGGGACATCCCTGCACGCTGAGGTTGGACAGGCAGCTGGTCTGATAGTAGACCCCAGCCCCGAAGCCGAAGCGATAGATGTTGTTGTCCAGGACGGGCAGGGCGCGGACGGGCGGCGATGCCGCCAGGAGCGCCAAGGCGCACAGCGTCAGGCG
>JALTMS010000237.1 GCA_027001345.1 Acidobacteriota bacterium
GGTGCTTGTCGATCGCCGCCGTTTTCTCGCCCTGAGCGGCACCGCCGCCCTCGGCGCCGCCATCGATGGAGGCCGCCTGCTGGCCGAAGGCTCGAGCGCCATGCGCGGCCTGCGCCGGGGAGTGGGTCTGTTCCGGGGCCGGGGCGGTACCATCGGCTGGCTGGCCAGCAGCGACGGCGTGGTGGTCATCGACAGCCAGTTCCCGGACATGGCCCGCATCCTCCTCGATGCTCTGCACGGACGCAGTCCCCGCGCCCCGGACCTGTTGATCAACACCCATCACCACGCTGATCACACCTCGGGCAACGGTGTGTTTGCGGCAAGCGGCGTTCCGATCCTGGCCCAGACCAGGGTGCCGGCCCTCCAGCAGAAGGCTGCCGCGCGCAAGGGCAGTGGCGAAAAACCGGTGGTCGCCGATCGCACCTTCGAGACTTCCTGGAAGGGCAGTTTCGGAGACGAGACGATCCACGTCTTCCACCATCAGCCAGCTCATACCGGCTCGGACGCGATCGCCCACTTCGAGCAGGCCAACGTGGCCCACATGGGCGACCTGGTTTTCAACCGCTACTTCCCCTTCATCGACCGCGGCTCCGGCGCCTCGGTCCGGGGCTGGATCGCCACCCTCGAGCGGGCCCTCGAGCACTTCGACGAGGAAACCCTTTTCGTCTTCGGCCACGGCACGAAAGCCGCCGGTATCAGCGGCACCCTGGCCGACCTGCGGCTGCAGCGCGACTACCTCAGCGCGGTCCTCGAGGCGGCTCACGGCGCTCTGGCCGCGGGGGTGGCACGCGAGGATCTCGACGCGGATCCGATCGGCAGCCGCTTCCCCGACCACCAGTCTCCCGACTCTCGCTTCTCCCCGGCTGCCAACCTGGCTGCTGCCTGGGACGAGCTTTCCGAGGAATAGGCCATGCGACTGCGGACCCTGGCACTGGTGGCGGCAGGCGCGATTCCCTGCGCCCTCGGGCAGATCAGCGATCAGGTCTTCGAGCAGCTCGCAGCAGCCCGTACTCGGCTCGGCGCTCCGCGCCTCGAACGGGATCCCGCCCTCGACGCCCTGGCCCGCTCTCGCGCCGAGGAACTCGCGGCACGCCCCCCCGACCGCCGTCTGGCTGGACGCGAGAGCATCACCCGAACGCTCGCCGCCCGGGGCGACCGGCGTGTGCTGCAAGCCTGGGAACGCCTCGATCTGAGCCGGGGCGCCACCGAGCCGGCACGTCATTTCTTCCGGCGCTGGCAACGTAGCCCCGGTGCCTGGCGCCGGGCTCTGGCACCGACCACGACTCGCATCGGTCTGGCCACAGCCAGAGCGCCCGACGGCTGGCTGATCTTCCTGGCGATCCTGACCGAGGACCGGCCGGCGGCCTTCGATGCCGCCGCGTGGGAGGAAGCCACCCTCGCCGCTGTCAACCACCTGCGCGCTGCACGTGGTCTGGCGCCGCTGCGCGCCGATCCGGAACTGGCCGCCGTCGCCCGCCGCCACAGCGAGGACATGGCCTCCCGGGGTTTTTTCGACCATCGCGACCCGGAGGGGCGTGGACTGGCCTTCAGGCTGCACCGCGCCGGCGTGCGTCACCAGCAGGTGAAAGAGAATATCGCGGTCAACCTCGGCCAGGCCGATCCGGTGCGCACGGCGGTGGAAAGCTGGGACAACAGTCCACTCCACCTGGCGGCGATGATCGATCCGGACCTCCACCTCAGCGGGGTCGGTATCGCCCGAGCCAGCGATGGCCGCATCTTCTTCACCCAGCTCTTTGCCGGCGACGGGGGAAAGCCATGACACCGGAAGACCTGCGTACGATCTCCAGGTCCTACGTGGAAGCCAAGGTGCTGCTCTGTGCCGCCGAACTGCGCGTCTTCGACCACCTGCCGGCTCCCGCCGAAGAGGTGGCCAACGAGGTCGGCGGCACTCTACGCGGCGTCGAGATCCTGCTCGACGCCCTGGTCGCCATGGACGTGCTGCACAAGAGCGCGGGACAATACAGCCTCGAGCCGGCCTTGCGCGACGACCTGCTTTCGTCGGGCTCGACCCATTTCGTCAGCCTGCTCCGACATCGCAACCGCCTGTTTCGCCGTTGGGCCTTTCTCGAAGAGATCATCACCGGCCGCCCGTTGCCGTCCGCTGTCGACGGTCCCGGCCTGCTGGCCGACCCCGCTGCAACCGGCGATTTCATCCGCGCGATGTTCGCCGTCAGCAGCGATCGGGCCGCCGAAGTCGCCGCCGTCCTGCCCCTGGCGGGGGCGAAGGTCATCGCCGATCTCGGCGGTGGCCCGGGCCACTACCTGCTGGCGATGCTCGCGAGGGCTCCCGAAGCTCGTGGAATCCTGGCCGACCTGCCGATCTCCCTCGAGGTGGCCCGCGAGTTGCTCGCCGGCCATCGGCTCGAAGGGCGCATCGAGACGGTGGCATGGGATCTTTACCAGGGCGAACCGAGCAGAGCCATCCCACCGATCGATCTGGCCTTCATCTCTCAGGTGCTCCATGGACGGGGGCCGGAAGCCAATCGGGAGCTGCTCCGGCGTGTCGCCACGCACCTGGCCCCGGACGGCCGGTTGGTGATCCACGAAAACGTGGTCGACGAGGACCGCTGCAAGCCCCGGCAGGCGGCCCTGTTTGCAGTCAACATGCTGGCGATGACCGAGCAGGGCCGGACCTATACCGAAGGCGAGTTCGTCGCCTGGGGCGAGCAAGCCGGCCTGGCTCACGACGGCAGCCGACGCCTCGACGAGCGTTCCTTCCTGGTCGTCCTGCGCCGCTGCTGACCCCGCCCTCACAACATCGCCCGGTCTTTTTCGCAAGAAGGCAGCCACGGCACCGCCCCGAGCGGCACGGAGCCTGCAGCGGCCCGACACACCCTGCCGCGACGAGCGCCGACGGCGCCCCAGCCCCCCCATGCTATATTGGCGGGCCGCACCCTGATCCGTAGGCGCCGCTACTCCGAGGCAACAGAACGTGACTTACGAAGACAGCTCCCCGGCGGGGAGCGTTCGGCCCCCTGCCGATTTCAACCCGCGCAGCGAACCGCCCCTCGACTTCCCCGACCGGGAACTCGAGGAGATGACGCCCGCCGACTATCAGACCCTCGGCTTGATGGCCGGACTCGAAGTCCACCAGCAGCTCGACACCCGCGGCAAGCTCTTCTGCCGCTGCCCGGCGGGACGCAAGGCCCGACGGGTGGATGCCGAAGTGCTGCGGCACATGCGCCCGACTCTGAGCGAACTCGGCGAGTACGACGGTACGGCCCTGATGGAGTTCAAGACCCGCAAGGAGATCATCTACCGACTCGAGCGAAGCTGTGTGTGCACCTACGAAATGGACGACACGCCTCCCTTCGAAATCGACAAACAGGCAGTGAAGATCGCTCTCGAGGTCTGCCGCCTGCTCGACCTAGATCTGGTCTCCGAACTCCATGTGATGCGCAAGCAGTACCTCGACGGATCGATCCCCACCGGCTTTCAGCGTACGGCGATGGTGGGGCTCGGCGGTGCGATTCCCTTCCGCGACAGCCAGCTCGGCGCCGATCGGGTGCTGCGTATCCGCCAGCTCTCCCTCGAAGAAGACTCCTGCCGCGAGGTCTCCGACATCGGCCATCGCATCATCTTCGTCACCGACCGGCTGGGCATGCCACTGATCGAGACCGTCACCGAACCGGACATGCTCACCCCTCTCGACGTACAGGCCGGCGGACGTCTGCTGGCCGCCGTGGCGCGCGCCACCGGCAAGGTACGCCGCGGCCCGGGTGCGGCCCGCCAGGATGTCAACGTCTCCATCGCCGGTAGCCGCCGGATCGAAATCAAGGGCGTGGACCATCACCGCGGACTGCCCCGGCTGGTTCACATCGAGGCCTTCCGCCAGCTCAACCTCTTGCGTCTGCGAGAAACGCTGCGTCGGCGCGGAGTGCAGGAATCGTTCTTCGACATCGCCCCCGAGGGCCTGGCCTGGGATGTTTCCGAACTGGTCATCGACGCCCGCGGTCTGCTGCGCGGCTGCGAATTCGCACCGGTGCGTGACGCCCTCGAGCGCGAACAGATGATCGCAGCGCTGCGTCTACGAGGCTACGACGGCTTGCTGCGACACCGCACCCAGCCGGGCATCAATTTCGCCCGCGAGCTACGGGGGCGCGCCCGGGTGATCGCCTGCCTGACCGGCGAACCGTTCATGATCCACTCCGACGTGGAAGACTTCGGCCTGAGCACCCTGCACTGGAAACAATTGCGCTCGGCACTGCGCTGCGAGCGAGAAGACGGCCTGGTGGTGCTCTGGGGACCGGCGGTGGATGTCTCCACCGCAGCCCGCGAGATTCTCGCCCGCGCCGCGGAAGCCCTGGTGGGCATCCCGGCCGAAACGCGCCAGGCCTTCGCTGACGGAACGACGGATTTCGAACGCATCCTCCCCGGCCCCGATCGTATGTATCCCGACACGGACACGCCCCCCGTACCGATCCCCGATTCCTGGGTCGAGCAACTCGAGCTGTGCCGCAACGAGACGCCCTGGGAGCGGGAAGACCGCTACCTCGCCGAAGGCCTGCCGGCAGAGCTGGCACGGCGCCTCGGCCGCGCCCCGTGGTCCAGGCTCTACGACGCCCTCGCTCCCCGCACCGCCGAAGCCGCCCGGTGCCTGGCCTGGGCCCTGGAAAAGCGGCTGGTGCATTTCTGGCGGGAAAGCGGCCGGCGCACGCTGCCGAGCGCCGAGCGGCTGGCGCCTCTGCTGCGAGCCCTCGAGCAGGGGCGCCTGCATCCCGACGGCTTCGAGCCAGCCCTCGACCGGCTGCTGCGGGACGAGTCCTGGTCGCCGGAGGACCTGCTGCGCACGTATCTCGCCGATGGCGACGCCGGCAACCTCGAGGCCCTCGTGGCCGAGGCAGCCGAGCAGAGCCGAGTGCTGAACACCGATCTGCCCGAAGCCCGCCTGCGGTGGGCCATGGGTCGAGTGATGCGCGGCGGGCGGGGCCGTCTCGATCCCCGGCGGGTGCGCTCGGCTCTCGCCGAAACGCTGGGCATCCGGGAGGCGCAATGAGCAGTGCAACGAGTTCCGCCGACGATTACAAGGGCTACCGGGAGCCGATGCTGAGCGTGATGAAGCGCTTCGGCATCACGGTCTGGTGCGAGGTGTCGATCCGCAGCAGCCGTGGCGACTTCCGGGGGCTGGTACTGCCTCGCTCCGAGACTGCGGATGCCGAACACCTGGTGCTCAAGCTGACCAGCGGCTACAACGTGGGCCTGCGCCACGACACCATCGAAGAGATGCACAAGACGGGCTACCGCAAGGCGAACTACAAAATCCCGGAAAAGGAATTCCCCGTCGATCCCGCCAAGCCGCGGGTCAAGCTCTTCGGCACCGGTGGCACCATCGCCTCGCGCCTGGACTACCGAACCGGGGCGGTGATCCCCGCTTTCTCGCCCGGAGAACTCTACGGCTCGGTCCCCGAACTGGCCGATATCTGCAACCTGGAAACCGAAAAACTCTTCGGGGTGTTCTCCGAGAACATGGGACCCGAGCAGTACCTCGTGCTGGCCGAGCGGGTGGGCGAGGCGATCGCCGAGGGCCGTGACGGAATCGTCGTCGGCCATGGCACCGATACCATGCATCACACGGCCGCAGCGCTGAGTTTCATGGTGCAGAACCCGCCAGTGCCGATCGTGATGGTCGGCAGCCAGCGTTCCTCCGACCGCCCGTCCTCCGACGCCGCCCGCAACCTGATCAATGCCACCGCCACCGCCGCCCGAGGACCGATCGCAGAAGTGATGGTCTGCATGTTCGGACCCACCTCTGACCACTACAACCTGCTCCACCGCGGCACCCGGGTGCGCAAGATGCACAGTTCCTATCGCAGCACCTTCCGTACCCTGGGCGACATTCCGCTGGCGATGGTTTCCGACGGCAAGATCACTCCGATCAAGGACGACTGGGCCCGGCGACGCGAGGACCGGGAAGTCGAAGTGCTGCCCTTCTTCGAAGAAAAGGTGACGATTCTCTATTACTATCCGAACATGCAGCCCGACATCATCGACGCTCTGGTGGACCGAGGCTATCGCGGCATCGTCATCGCCGGCACGGGCCTCGGCCACGTCAATCGCAAGCTCTACCCCGCCCTCGAGCGGGCGGCCGCCGGCGGCGTGCACCTCTACATGACCTTGCAGACCCTCTGGGGCTTCGTGCAGATGTACGTCTACGAGACCGGCCGCGAGATTCTCGAGCTGGGAGTCGTGCCGCTGGCCAACATGCTGCCCGAAGTGGCCTACATCAAACTCGGCTGGGCTCTCGGCCGCCACGGTGACGATGCCGCCGCGGTGCGCGAGACAATGACCAGTACCATCGCCGGTGAGA
>JALTMS010000238.1 GCA_027001345.1 Acidobacteriota bacterium
TCCCGGGGCTGGAGTTCAGCGGGCGGAGCTACGATGACGGGAATCACGTCACCGACACCGGTTTCCGGTACGATGCCATGGGCCGCACGATCCGCTATCCGCGACAGGTCGACACGGCGGGCTCCGACCCGCTGGTGCAGGCGGCGATGTGGTCCGACGGCGGCCGGCTCATGAGCTTCTTCCAGGGCGAGCCGAACAGCGGCGAAGTACCCTCCGAGCAGTACCTCTACGATGCGGGCGGTCTGCGGCTGGTGCGCCTGCCCCTGGGCCGGGACGGCAAGGCGAGGGTTTCGGTGCGGGACGTCTCCGGCCAGACCGCGGCGGAGTACGTCGACGAGCCGGGCAGCGAGGGAATGAGTCTCGAGCGGGAGTTGGTCTACGGCTTCGGCCGGCCGCTCGTCGAGCGGCGCCCCTCGGCGGGCACGCCGGCGCACTCCGCCTCCTCGAGTCTCTACAGCAGCGGCTCCTACAGCCTCGACCTGACCGAAAGCGCCGGAGGCAGCAGCTTCGACGTGGACATCCAGACCGAGTCCGGCTTCCGCAACCAGGTCTCGGACATCCAGCCTGACGCGGGCGGCCGCTACCAGATCCCGGAATCGGATCTCTCTCCCGGAGAGACCAACTACCTCCGGATCAAGGCCGTTTCTCCGGAGGAGAGCCCCTACTCGATCCCGGTCTTGATCAGTTACGATCCGAGCATCGACGGCAGCTCGGAGAACCAGGTCCGCTCGGTCTCGGTCAGCCGGGTGGGCGACAACCTCGTCGTCCGCTGGTCACTCCACCAGGAAAACGGCAAGGCGTTTGAGATCTACTTCCACCGCGGCGACAACGGCCTGACCTACGTCCTCTCGGCGACCGCCCTGCCGGCGGGCACGACGGAGTACACGATCGCGAGCCAGGCGCTGGCGGCACCCTGCGGCGGGATCTTCCTGCGCCAGGGAGAGATGGGAACAGGAGGCAGCCTGACGAACCCGACCGACCCGAGCCCCGAGGCGGGTCTTCCCGGCCCCTTCTACGGCGAGCTGGAGCCTGGTGCGGGGGGCTGCCTCGGCGGTGGTGGCGGAGGCAGCGATCCGCCCCCACCGAAGAAGCTCGTCGACCGCTACCACTTCCGCGACCACCTCGGCAGCCTGCGCGTCGAGACCGGCGAGGGGGGCTGGCTCGACCTCGGCTTCGACTACTACCCCTTCGGCCTGCCGATGGAAAGCGACTTCCCCACGAGCGCCAGCGAGAGCCGCCGCAAGTACACCGGCCACGAGCGCGACTCGGAGACCGGTCAGGACTACATGATGGCGCGCTACAAGGGGCTCCAGCTCGCGGAGTTCATGACGCCGGATCCGCTGATCGCGGGAGGTGGGCTGGATCCCATCGGCTGGAATCGATACGCGTACGTTCGCGGAAATCCCCTTCTTCTCATTGATCCCACGGGAATGCGAGAGAAACTGACCACCGTGGACTGCAAGGCTAAGGGTGGTCACGTAACCGACGAGGGCCTGTGCGTCGACGACGAGGGTAACGTCATCGGTGGAGACGATCTGCCAGGCGGATGTACGGACTCGAGAACAGGTCAGCCGGTTCCGTGTGGCCCCTTCCCTTCAGACTCCAGATTGATTTTCGGCAAGAGCATCACGGCGGCTGAATGGCGAATCATGTGGAAAGACGAAGAAGCCTACCGGCAATTCGTGGCTGAGTTCGACAACTACCGCATGCTGCAGACCGCACGGTGGACAGAATACCTCGACTCTCTCGACCGAGTTCCCTCGGGAGGCGGTGCTAGCTCCTGGTTGAGCGGTCTCTCTAGCGCTCCGGTAGATGCAAGAGACAACTGTAGAGTGAGTACGTGCCTGCTTGAGTGTTCTGCGGAGCAATTCGGCCTGCAGACGATCGTAGGGGGGGGCTCTGGGCTGTTGGGCAGCCAGTGCTCCCGGCGGGCCCCAAGTTTGCGGGTTCGACGAAAGGGACATCTCTGACTTCAAAGATTCTACGTCGATCCAAGGTGCTTGCCAGGGAAGCCCCGAGCAGATGGTGGACACCGACGTGGAGGAACTTTGCTGCGAGGAGTTCTGTCCGCGCGGGAATCATTGGGCGATGGGTGCCGCTGATTGGTACCGCGCTACTGGTCTCTGATGCTGTGGATATCGGAGTGTGCACTTCGATCTGTTCCAGTTGCGGAGAGTAGTGCCGACCCTGTTGGCCACTTCTGGAGAGGCTCTCCCGATTATGAGGTTCCAGGAATGAAGGGTGAACTGGAGTGTGCGGTGATCGACTTCCTCAGTTCGAAGTGCAAGTGTCGCCCAGACGAGATCAGTTTGGAAACTAGTCTCCTCTACGACCTGGGCGTCGATGGAGACGATGCGGCCGAACTCTTGGAGGGGTACGCGGAGAAATTCGAGGTAGACCTCTCGGGTTTTCGATTCGACGAGTACTTCGGCCCTGAAGGATGTAGCCCATTCATGATGTTCTCCGCTATCTACTACTGGATCACTTGGAAGAAGCAGCGCGCGAAGTCGTTGAAGGTTGCTGATCTCGTTGATGCAGCGCGGACTGGACGACTATGTCTAGGGTACCGAAAGGAGAGATCCCGATGCGGCGATTCTCGATGAGACAACCGCCGACCAAGAGCGAACTACTCTGAGCGCGGCAAGCCAAAACTGACCCACCGCGAGCTTCGTTCGGCGAGCGACGATGGTCTCAAGGGAGCCCGGTAGCTGTGGCTCCAGGGTCCGGAGAAGATGTCGCGGCCTCGTCGGGGACGGTTCGAGCAACTGCGATACGCCAAGTTCGAGGCGGATTGGTGCCGCTTCGGAAGGTCGGGCGGAGCCCGAAGGATCACTGGTGGGCCATCCTGATTGCCGTCGTGCTGTGCGCGACGAATGCCGTCGCCGAGAGTCTCAATGCCAGGATCCCGTGGATCAAGAAGACCGCTTGCGGCTTCTGAAACCGCCAGCGCTTCCGCAACGCCATCTACTTCCACTACGGTGGTCTCGATCTCTATCCCCGGCTCCCCACCCACACGGTTTTTCACGACCTTGGGACACCCGCTTTTCAGAAGCATTCAGTTCCGCTCACGCGAGGGGGGGAATGCTTCTGGAAAACTCAGGCTCCGGGGGTCCATAGATGGTGAAAACCTACAGGTGCCGGGTAACCGACATCCCTACCGCGACCGAGCAGCCGGTCCCGGGGGCGGGCTTTGCGTACCGGATCAGTGCGGACGATACGACGGGCGACATCTCGGGTACGCCGGACGAGTCGACACTCGGTTTCGGGACCTGCTCCGAACGCAGCAATGCGGCTCCCTGTCCGTAGTACTTGCCGCCGACCTGCGGCGTCGGGGCGCCTTGCTCTGGCATCACTCGACAGCCCCGGGTTTCGTCGGGTTGGGGGGCGCCTAGAGCAGAAAGAGCACCAGGTAACAGACCAGCCCCGCGCTGCCGGCGAGGGTCAGGCCCCACTCCATGGCCAGTGCCAGGGACAAGGCGCCTGAGAGCACTGCGGACGCGCCGTTGATCGCCCAGAACCAGGCCGTGTGCTGTTGGCCGAAGCGGCGCAGGCCGGCCGGAAACCACGCCCCGAGGGCCAGACCCGCGGGTAGCAGCAGCAGCGCGCTGATCAGCAGTCGCGGCGCGAAACCCAGCGCCAAAGTGGCTTGCAACAGGGGCGGCATCAGGAAGTGCACCACCGTCACGGTCAGCAGCGCCGCCGGCGCCAGTCGCCGCAGGGCTCGATCGGACAGTCGTGAGGACAGACCCGCTCCCGCGCCAGCGCCCAGCAGTAGACAGGCCAGCACCACGCCCGCAGCGTAGCTCGGGTGGGAGAGATAGAGCACGAAGCGTTGCAGCCAGCTCGTCTCCAGCAGCATGAAACCCAGTCCCAGCCCGGCGCAGTAGAGGCTGCCACGCCAGAAGCCGGCGCCTCCCAGTACGCGGCCGAAAAACGGCGCGAAAAAGAGAAGAGCCGTCAGGACACCCAGGATCAGCAGCACCCGGCGCAGGACGAGGATCGATTGCTCGTTGACCGAATGCTGCTCGACTACCTGGCGATCGACGGGGCCGAAGACCGAGACCATCTGGAAGAAGAAGGGGCGGTCGTCGGTGGGGGGCGAGAGATCGATGCCGAAGCTCTCGAGGCGTTCGGTGCCCTGCTCGAGCACGGTGGCGATCAGGGAGGGGGGGGCTCCCGGCGGCGGAGGCCAGAGCCGGGTCAGGCCCCTCTCTCGGGCCACGGCGTCGATCGCTGCCAGACGCCGCTGATCGATGGGATCCGTACTGACCAGCAGGTTGGCCACCGAACCGGCTTGCAGCACGGCCATGTGGTCCAGGGGATTGCGCGCGCCGTACCGTTCGAGGGCCTCGCGGGCCAGCAGCACCAGGCGCACGGCCTCGAGACGACGGCGGCCCTTCATCCAGCGGCTGATGGAAAGCACACCACCCTCGCGCAGGCGCGAGAGGTAGAGTTCGAAAGCCTCCACCGTGTAGAGGTAGTTCTCCGACAGGGCGTAGGCCCCCGCCGCGGTGGCGGCCCAGCTATCGATCAGGGCCACCTGCAGCAGATCGTAGCGCTCGTTGGTGTGGGCCAGGAACGAGCGTCCCTCCGAGACGATGCCACGGACGCCGGGAAGGTGGTAGACCCCGCCGGAGAAATCGCCGAAGACCCGATCGACGGCCTCGACGATGCCCCGGTTGAGTTCCACCGCATCGATGCGTGTCGCTCCGGTGGCCTTGCCGGCGAGGATGTCCCGTCCACCTCCCGCACCGATGATGCACACCTTGTCGGGCGTGAAGACCTGGTAGCCGGCGGTGGTCACGTCGTAGAGCAGGTGGCCGAGCCCTTCCGGCGGACCGTCGAGGCGGGTGATCACCGTCCCCGCCGATCCGTCCTGCTCGAGCCAGAGCTGCTCGATGGGACGCGGCGTCCAGCGACGTCCCATACCCCAGCCGAAGGCGGCGGAAGGGTCGTCGTGGAAGAACACGCCATCGAAGACGGTCAGACGCGCGGTGGGCGTCCAGCGCTCCCACAGCAGCCGCCCTCCCTCGAGGTACTTCTTCGAGTAGTGCAGGGTGAAGGGCGTCTGCCAGGCCAGCAGAGTGGCCAGCAGCAGTGCCGCCATGC
Organism: Acidobacteriota bacterium; assembly: GCA_027001345.1. GTDB lineage: Bacteria > Acidobacteriota > Polarisedimenticolia > J045 > J045 > JALTMS01. The sequence goes on from JALTMS010000238.1 coordinate 5,110, forward strand.
CGCTGGCGACTCGAGCCCGCCGGGAGGGGAAGAGGGCTGCGGAAGCGGCGAGGATCAGCAGCCCCGAGCCCGCCGCGACGAGGGGTGTGGGCACCGCATCCATCAGCGGCACCACCACCAGCGCCCCCGCCGCGGCGCCGGCCAGATCCGCCCCGTAGATGCTTCCCAGGTGGTGGCGGGGAGTGCCCATCAGGATCAGGCAGATCACGGTGCCGATGGCGAGCAACGGCAGTAGCAGGGCGACGACCACCACGGCCAGACCGCTGGTCGGCAGAAGATCCTTGGCGCTGCCGACTCCCGGCGCCACGGCAAGCAGGGGCGCGAGCTTGAAGATCGCCACCACCGATCCGGGCAGACCCGCGGCAGCCAGGCCCAGCGCCGCGGGCAGCGCCCACCGGCCAGGGCGGCGCAGGGCGAGCCAGATGCCCGGCGCCCCCAGACCGATCATCGCCAGCGAGATGGCGAGAAAGGCGAAGTGGTACCACACCACCACGCTGAGGATGCGCGTGGCGGTGATCTCGAAGATCAGCGCCGCCGCGGCGACCAGGGCCATGGCCAGCGAACGCGTCGCCAGGCTCTGCCGGCGCGGCTCGTTCATCGCGGCTTCCCGGCAAAGAAGGCCTGCCGCGTCGGATCGTCCACCTGGTCGAAGTAGAAGAGCTTGAAGCGCGGGTAGTCGGCGGCCACCTGCTTCGGATCAGGGGGATCGGCGATGTAGTCGTCGAGGAAGGAGGGGAAGTCGGCAAAGTGCGCGCCGCGCTCCCTCAAGCGTTCGAGCAACTCGGGGTTCCAGCGCAGAATCCAGCCTCGCAACCGGCCGTAGCGGATCTCCCACAACGGTACGTGGCGCTCGATTTCGAGCACTCGCGGTGCGGATGGATGGAAGATCAGATCGGCGTGGCGCTCGCCGATGACGTAGTCCAGGTCGGCCCGTTTCTCGTGGCCCACGCGCCCCCTCCGGTTCAGCCTCCGGTGGGCGATGCGACGGTCGGTCAACCCCGTTTCGCACTCGATCGCTACCGGCACCCGCGCCTTGTCCATCATGCGCGCTTCGAGGCCGAGGAAGGCGATGCGGACGTCCAGACCGTCGATCAGTCGGGCCAGGTCCTCGGCACGCGCGTCGAGCACTTCGACGACCTGCTGACGATAAACCTGTCGTTCGTTGGCGATGCCGTGGTACCACTCGGTATCGCTGACCGG
>JALTMS010000239.1 GCA_027001345.1 Acidobacteriota bacterium
CAACAGCCACACCGGCAACACCGAGGCGATCAGGCAGTAGCTGAGCAGGATCAGGTTCCAGGCCGGGGCGGGATCGGCCAGGGGAAGGGAGAGGGGCCATACCTGACCGACTCCGATGGCCACGAAGACCAGAGGGACGAAGATCGCCGAGGCTCGAGACAGGCGCACACCGGCCCGGTAGACCAACAGGCCCAGGGCCACCGCCATCAGGATGTACATCAGCGACGCGCTGGCCACGCCGGGATCATGGGTGAAGGTGGCCGAAGTCAGATCGACGAAGACCACGATCACGTAGACCAGGGCGAGCCAGACGAAGACCAGGAACAGTAGCCGTGCGAGGGGGGAGATCTCTTCCCGGGCGATTTCCGCCACCGAGCGGGCCTGGTGGCGCAGGGAAGCGGCCAGCGCAGCGAAGTCCTGCACGCCGCCGATCAGGATCGAGCCGAGAACGATCCACACTACTGCGGGCAGCCAGCCGAAAGCGGCGGCAGCGATCACCGGGCCGACGATCGGTCCCGCCCCCGCGATCGAGGAGAAGTGGTGGCCCATCAGCACGGCGGGCGAGGTGGGCATGTAGTCCACGCCGTCGGCCAGGGTCTGGGCCGGAGTCGGACGCTGGGGGTCGAGACCGAGCCAACCCTCCACCAGGCGCCCGTAGACGAAATATCCGGCGGCGAGGATCGCCAGCCCCGCCAGCACGATCGAGGCGATCATCGTTGGCTCCTCGTCTGCTTCAGCAGCAGCCTCCCGGCGCCGCGGCATCGGGAGGTGGTGCCGGCGGGCAGTCGAACAGGCCGAAGTGGGTTTCAGTCTCGCCTTCGACTCGGAAGTGCGGGGCCAGCCGCGTTCGGGAGAGCATCGCTGCCGTGTTGGAGCACACGGGCAGGGGGCGGCCGGTCTCGAAGAGGTGGTGGTCGTCGAGGCGATAACGGTGCGGATGGTGAGGTACGGTGCCGAGGTACCAGGCCACCTGGCCATAGTCCTCGCAGCGGTCCTCGAGATCAGTCAAGTTGAACACCCGAAGGGTCAGCGAAGAGAAACGAGCCATGCCGATGCGTTGCTCGATTCTCGGATCCCCGATTTCCAGGGGACGGCGGCTGATCACCCGGTAGTCGCGGATTCCCAGATCGGCGAGCAGTCGGCGGAAGTCTTCGAGATACATCGCTCCGGCCAGACATTCGCCGAGCACCTCGGGATCTTCGCGCAACGAGGGATCCAGGCGCCGGTCCGCGAAGACATCGGAGAAGAGCAGTTCGCCGCCGTCCCTCAGGGCACGAAATACACCCTCGAAGACCCGAGGCTTGTCGGGTGAGAGATTGATCACGCAGTTGGAGATCGCCACGTCGATTGAGCGGGCCTCGATGCCCGCCCCGGGCAGGTCCTCGACATAACCCTGACGGAATTCCACCGTGGTCCGCCCCAGCCCCAGTCGACGGCACTGCTCGTCGGCCAACGTGCGGCCCACGGCGAGTTGCTCGTCGGTCATATCAAGGCCGATCACCCGCCCCGCGTCACCGGCCAGCGCCGCACAGACGAAGACATCGCGCCCGCTGCCGCAGCCCAGGTCGAGGATCGTGCTGCCACCGATGGCATCCGGAATCGGCGATCCGCAGCCATAGAAGCGAGAGACGATGGCTTGGTCGAGACGATCGAGGATGGCAGCCAGATGGGGCGGTGGTGTTTCGATGCTGCAGCAGGCACTGGTCTTCAGATCACCGCTCGAGGTCAGGACCTGGGCGTAGTAGTGGCGGATGGCGTCGATGTCCCGGGGGGCGTGCATGGCTTTCCTTGGCTGGCGGAGACTCCGGTCGGTTTCGGTTGATAGCCTGAACCGGAGGGCTCGTTCAGGCAAGGGGGGAGTGCCGATTGCCGTCACGAGCTGTGCGGCGGATGACCTGAACCGCCCGATGCCTCGGGCCTGTCGTCCCGGGGCGTTCGGGGTGGCCGGGTCGGTCGAGGAAACGAAAGGGCCTTGTTGCCGGGGGCTGCCCGTCGTAGGATGCGCGCCGTGGAAGCTCTGGACCGCTTTCTGGCCCTGGCCGTGGATTACGCCTGGGGCACGCCGCTGCTCGTGCTGCTGGTCGGTGGCGGGTTGGTGCTGACGGTCTACAGCCGCTTTCTCCCATTTCGTGGCCTGCTGCACGCGGTAGACGTTCTCCGCGGACGCTACGATCGGCCCGACGATCCGGGGCAGATCAGCCATTTCCACGCCCTGAGCACCGCTCTGTCATCGACCATCGGGATGGGCAACATCGGTGGCGTGGCGGTGGCCATCACCCAGGGCGGCCCGGGTGCGGTGTTCTGGATGTGGGTCGCCGCGATCGTCGGCATGGCGACCAAGTTCTTCACCTGCACGCTGGCCGTGCTCTACCGTGGCAAGGACAGCGCCGGAGTGATCCAGGGCGGGCCGATGTACTACATCGAACTCGGTCTCGGCCGGCGCTGGCGCTTTCTGGCGATATTCTTCTCGATCTGCGGGCTGATTGGTTGTGTGGGCATGTTTCAGACCAACCAGCTCGCCGAGATCGTTCAGGAGACCCTGGCCATCGACCCCTGGCTGACCGGTGCGGTCAGCGTCGGCCTGGTGACGGTGGTGATCCTCGGCGGGATCCAGCGCATCGCCGCGGTGGCCAGCCGGCTGGTGCCCCTGATGTGCGGCCTGTACCTGGTGATCGCCGTGGTGATTCTCGCGCACCACCTGTCGGTCTTGCCCGGGCTGCTGGCCCAGATCTTCCACGATGCTTTCAGCGGCACCGCCCTCGGTGGCGGCGCCCAGGGCATTGCGGTCAAGACCGTGATCCAGACCGGCATCAAACGCGCCGCCTTCTCGAACGAGGCCGGCATCGGCACGGCTCCGATGGCCCACGGCGCCGCCCGCACCCGTGAACCCGTGCGAGAGGGGCTGGTGGCGATGATCGGGCCGCTGATCGACACGGTGGTGGTCTGCACCATCACGGCCCTGGTGGTGCTCTCCTCGGGGATCAGTCGCAGTGGCGAGATTCGGGGTGCTTCCCTGACCGCCCAGGCGTTCGAGGCGACCCTCGGTGGTGTGGGCAAGCTGGCGCTGGTGCTGATCGTCGCCCTGTTCGGGCTGACGACCATGTTCGGCTACGCCTACTATGGCCGAAAGTGCTTCGCCTATCTTTTCGGCGCCACTCGCGCCCGAATCTACGACGTCTTTTATCTGGTGATGCTCTTCGTCGGGGCCGTATGGTCGGCGGATATGGTGGTCAACCTGCTCGACACGGCCTTCGCCCTGATGGCGCTGCCCAATCTGCTGGCCACCCTGGCGCTCTCCCCGAAGGTGATGGAGGCCACGCGGGACTACTTCCGCCGCCAGCATGTCTGAGCGCTGCTTTCGACAGAACGGGCATTCCCGTGTATACGGGAGGATCCCGGGAAGCCCTTCCCGGCTGGTGAGAGAGCGATGAACGACACGCAGCCGCCCCGCACACCCTCCGAGAACGTCACCGTCATCGAGCTGGGCGGCAGGACGATCCATATCGTGGGGACGGCCCACGTCTCGCGCCAGAGCGTCGAGGAAGTTCAGCGGGTGATCCGGGAGATTCGACCCCAGACGGTGTGCATCGAACTCGATGCCAATCGTCTCGAGGCACTGACCGATTCCAGCCGTTGGCGCAAGCTGGATATCTTCCAGGTCATCCGCCAGCGCAAGGTACCCTTCTTGCTGGCCAACCTGGCGCTGTCGGCCTACCAGGCCCGGCTCGGCGAAAAACTCGGTGTCAAGCCGGGGGCGGAGATGCTCGCTGCCCTGGAGGCGGCCGAGGAGGTGGGCGCCGAGGTGGTGTTGGCCGACCGGGACATCCAGATCACGCTCAAGCGGACCTGGGGCGGGCTTTCCCTGTGGAGTCGGCTCAAGCTTTTCGGTGCCCTGCTGACCGGCTTTTTCGACGACGAGGAGATCACCGAAGAGCAGCTCGAGGAACTCAAGCACGGCGATCTGCTGGGTGAGATGATGAAGGAGTTCGCCGAATCGCTACCTCAGGTCAAGACGCCTCTGATCGACGAGCGCGACATCTACCTGATCAAGAAGGTCGAGCAGGCACCGGGCGAGGTGATCGTTGCGGTGGTGGGCGCGGCCCACGTTCCCGGCATGGTGCGCCACGCCGGCCAGCCGCAGGATCTGGCCGCTCTCGAGACGCTGCCCCGACCGAGTCGTGCGATCGGCATGATCAAGTGGATCATCCCGACGCTGGTGCTCGTCGCCTTCACGTGGGGCTACTTCAAGCTGCAAGGCCAGGACCTCTCCCACCTGTTGGTGGCCTGGGTGCTGCCCAATGCGCTGTTCGCCGGCCTGTTCAGCCTGCTTGCCGGCTCGAGATGGCTGACGGCGGCCAGCGCCTTCGTCGCCTCGCCGATCACCTCGCTCAATCCGACGATCCAGGCGGGCATGGTGGCGGGCCTGGTGGAAGCCTGGTTGCGTCGGCCGACGGTGGAAGATTGCGAGAAGGTCCGGGAAGACTCGCGCACCCTGCGCGGCCTGTACCGCAACCGCTTTACCCGGGTACTGCTGGTGTCCGTCGCGGCCAGCCTGGGTTCGGCGGTGGGGGCCTATGTGGGCATCGGCTGGATGATCGCCCTGCTCAACCGCCTGGCCGTCTGAACCGCCCGCATATCATCCGCGCCAGCGTAGCCACAGGCGTTTGATCGCCCGCGAGAGCCGCTCGACCAGTGTTCGCTGATAGCCCTCGGCCCGGGCCGCGGCATCGTCGGGGTTGTGGCCGAGGCGCAGCTTGACGCAGGCGTTGATGTCGAAGCGACGGGCGAGGCGGAACAGGTAGTGGTTCAGTGGCGCCAGGCCCCGGCGGCGTACCACGGCCGCACCAAAGTCGATGATCACCGGGTGACGGCCTTCGACCACCAGCAAGTTGTCCTTTTTCTTCAGATCGCCGTGAGCCACCTGACGGGCGTGCAGGGCTTCGATCAGCGTGCCCAACTCCTCGAAGAATCCCTGTCGGTCGGTGATCTCCGCGCGGCGGAAGGGAATACCCTCGACCAGGGAGAGCAGCAACAGGCGACCACGCACCAGACCGTGGCAGCGGGGAACGCCCGCCAGGCCGGCCAGCCGGGTGTAGGCCCGATGCTCGTTGCGCAGCATCCAGCGCCGGGCCCAGCCCACCGGTCCCCAGCCCAGCGCCGCCTTGATCACCAGCGGCGGGTCATGCTCGGTGTAGAGGTAGACCTGGCCCTGGTAGCCACGGCCGAGGACATTGGTTCCGTCTGCCGCGCTGGCCTCGGTCCAGCTCAGAAGTTCCGCCTCGTCGAGGGCTCGGCAAGGTTCCGGGGCTGCGCTGTGGTGCGGAAGGCTCATCGGCAGCTCGCGCCGGCTCAGGGGAGCTGTAGCTTGTACCACAGCACGTAGAGCCAGATCAGCAGGAACAGGGCAATGATCGGCTCGCCGTTGGCCTTCAGCGACTGGCCGAAGGACCAGTGGCCGACTCCCGAACGCTGGTAGGGCGTCAAGCGCGGCAGCAGCGCCCGGGTACGGGCCGACCATCGTTCCCACGACTCGCCGAACAGGCCGTGGAGCTTGGCATCCTCTTGGCGGATCGCCGGCGGGTAGAAGGCCAGCAGGAAGAAGATGAACAGCGGGCCGCTCCACCACAACCCCGAGGCCAGACAGAAACCCACGCCGATGAGAATGTTGCCTACGTAGAGCGGGTGGCGGACGTAGGCGTAGGGACCGTCGGTGGCCAGTTCCCGATCCTTCTTCACATGGCCCGAGGCCCACAGGCGGATCAGGATGCCGAGGCCTGCCGCGCCCACACCCCACCAGAAGATCTCCTGGCGGGGCGTGCCCATCAGGCTGACGAGGACGCTGAAGAGCACCCCCAGCAACTGGCGGAAGCGCTCCCGTCGGTGCCGCAGATCCCACAGCAGGCGGCGCAGGCCCAAGGCATCCTTGGCCGGTCGTTCGCTGGTCAATCCAGACTCCTTTGCCCGGCTACAGCGGGCCGGGGGCGGGATTGTACCCCCCTTCGGCCCGCTTGGGGCAGCGTGTACAATGGCCGGGCGCGACCAGCGCGTTTTCCCGCCCGAGGGATCCCGACACTTATGGACGACAGCGCCCAGCGCCCACCAGAGGGGTCGAAGAGGGACGAACCAGAGAGCGAGCGGGAAGACCTGCTGCGGCTCGCCTCCCTTGCGGCTCATCAGCTCCGCTCCCCCCTCGATTCGATCCAGACCCTGCTGAGTACGGTGATCGGCGGGTTTGTCGGCCCCGTCGATCACCGTACTCAGCAGGGTCTGGATCGAATCGAGGGG
>JALTMS010000240.1 GCA_027001345.1 Acidobacteriota bacterium
GCCCCAGTACACCCCTTCCCCGGGCCGCCGAACCGGCAGCGAAGGCCTCGACATCGACTCCGTTGGGGATCGTCATCACTTTGGCCGCCGGTGCCCGCTCGACCTCCACGGTGAAGCGTTCGACGGCCTTCGAGTTGGCCACGATGCGCTGGACGAAGCGATCGGTCAGCCGATAGGCCCGCAAATGATGAGGCCGGTGGGCCTTGATCGCCCGGCGGGTGGTGATCACCGCCCGGGGAAAACCCAGCCGGCAGGCCAGCATGCCGTACACGTCGGCATCGAAGAGGAAGGTGTGAACGATGGCGATGCCTTCGCGCCGCACCAGCGCGGCGAGCCTCAGCAGCCGCGCCAGCGCCCGCGGCCGCCGCAAGGGGCCGGCAATCCCCAGCTCGGTGACGGCGATCCCCTCACCCCGCAGCATCTCGGCCCAGGCTCCGCCGCCCCCCAGCACGGCCACCCGGGGCTCGAAGTGTCCCCGCGCGCGAAGCCGCCGGGCAAGGGTCATCAATGCCAGTTCCGTACCCCCCGGACCCAGGGAGCCGGTGAGCAGCAACACACCCGGTCGACCCACCTCCCCCATCAGCGGCTCAGCGCCCCCTGCCCCGCGGCGTCGCCGATCAGCGAGACCACGAAGCGCCGCTTGCCGGAGGCCAGGCGGGGGATCTCCTCGACCTCCGCCAGGTCGAAGCGCATCGACGCGCCGAGCTGCTCGCTCAGGGTGCGCTCGAGCTGGGCCCGACGCTCGGCATCGTAAGCCGGGCCGGTGACGATCTTGATCTGCAAGTGGTCGCGCCGATCCTGGATCACCTGGAACTGGGCGATGGACTGATCGAAGGGGCGGAAGATCAGCGTGAAGAAGGTGCCGCCGAACGCCCGGCCGTCGGGAGTGACCACCACGTCCAGGCTGCGGCCCTCGACGACGGCCAGCCGCGCCCAGGGTCGACCCGAAGGGTCGGGCTCCTCGCTGAAGCAACCGCGGTCGCCGATGGCGTAGCGCAAGATCGGCATGCTGCGGTTGTCCAGGTCGGTGATCAGCAATTCGCCGCTTTCCGACGCCGGGCAGGCCGGCTCCTTTTCCACCAACAGGCGCATCTCGCACACCGACAGGCCACCGCCCCCCGGAGCATCGGAAGCGATCATGCCGAATTCTCGGCTCGCGTAGCGGTTGCGGACCGGAGCGCCGAAGAACTCCTCCAGCTCCTCGCGCACCGGCGGATAGAGCGCCTCGGCGGAAGTGTAGATCAGGCGCGCCCCCACCCGGCGACAGCGCTTCTTGCCCATCGCCCGTGCGATGTGGGCCAGAATCGAGGGATAGGAGACGATCACCTCCGGCCGGAAGGATTCGAGACGATCGAAGTAGCCCGCCAGGCGTTCCTCGTCGACGCCATAGACGGAAAGGAAGAGCCGGCCGCTGATGCGGTCGTAGATCCGCGAGGCCCGCGAAGGCCTGGCCTCGAGGGATGCCCCCCAGAGGATCGCCGTGCGGGTTCCCGGGTAGACCCCGTCCCATTCCTCCGTCAGGCGTCCGGCAGCCCGGCGCCTGTCGTGGGTTTCCATGTCGATGACCAGCCAGACGTTCTTGCCGGTCGAGCCGCCGGTGGACTTGATGGTCGTCGGCCGGGTGGGCTCGAGGGAGGAGGTGACCCGTTCCGGATGACGATTGATCAGATCCTTGGTCATCCGCGGCAAGAGCCGCAAATGCTCCGGAGCCGTGAAATCCTCCGGCCGCGCGCCCAGGTCGTCGAGTACTTCCTTCCAGTGAATCGTGGTCTCGTAGGCGTGGCGCACCAGATCCTGTAGCCGCTGCCAGCGCCAGGCCAGCAGCTTCTCCCGGCTCCACCGATCCATCTCCCGGAACTCGGCCAGGTACTCGTGGTAGCGGCGCGAGGTCTTCCAGGCGATGGCACGATCGACGAGACCCACCAGCTTCGGATGCATCGTTCAGCCTTCCGCCCCCGGCGGCGTGCGCCGGGCGGGCCTGATGAAACGGCGATAGAACCAGATCGCCTTGATCGGAACTTCCATGTAGAGATTGCCGCGGTTGCGCTCGATCTTCATCGCGAACGAGGCCACCCAGGGCAGGGCCGCGCGGGCTTCGCGAAAGAACGAGGTGGCCGAAACTCGACCGATGCGCGCCGGATCGGTGCCGGCGAAGTTCCGCGGCTGCTTCATCCGAGACGGCAGGGTGGCCGCCTTGTAGCCGCACTCCTCGAGCATCGCGAAAGCCTGCGGGCAGGTGCCGCCGTTGGGCCAGCACATGAATCGCACCTCCCGGCCGGTGAGATCCTCGAGGATCTTCCGCGAACCCTCCAGCTCGTCGCGCAACGCGGCGCGGAAGGTGTCGGTGTCGACACGTCCCTCGGGAGACGGCGCGCTCTGGCGATGGGCCGTGACCACCTCGTCGAGATAGTCGCGCCAGCGCGCTTCGTCGAAGAAGGCCCGTCCCCCCTGGCGGGCGACGAAATCGGTCAACACCGTGGCCAGCGTCGGATCGACCCGAAACTCGGGGCCGGCCAGTCGCAGGTCGCTGCGGTACACCGGCAGCCCCCAGGGCAGGTCCTCGTGGCGGATCTGCTGAAACCAGTGGGGCTTGCGCTCGGGAAAGGCGTTCCACCACATCCAACGCAATTGCCGCAGCGGCAGGCCGGGGCGGTGGAAGTCGATGATCGCGTCGGAGATCGGCACCCAGGTGTGGGTCCGACCGTGGGACTGCACGTCGAGCAGGCCGCTCGACGCCAGCGCGCGGATCTCGGCACGGTTGAGATAGCCGTAGACCTCCAGTTCCTCTTCCCGCATCCGCCCCGACCAGACGTCCCGCATCGTCGGCCGAACTTCCTCCCCGGGCTGGATGAAATCGGTGGGGACGAAGACCGTACCGGTAAAGCCGTATTTTTCGAGCAGTGGCGCGGCGTAGACCCAGTTGTCCAGGTAGCCGTCGTCGAAGGTCAGCACGATGGGTCGGTCGGGCAGGGCCTCGCCATCGGTCAGGTGCCGGTGCAGGCGGTCGAGGGTGATCGTCGTGTAACCCCGCCACTTGAGATACTTGAGGTAGTTCTCGAAGTGCTCGGGCGGGCACCAGACGCTGAAAGTCTCCGGACGATCGGCGCGAAATCCCGAAACCGAGTGGAGCATCACCACCGGAGTCTTCACCGGCCGGGTATCGAGCAGCAGCGCCTGCGCCGCCACCGCACCGAGACCGAGGGCAGCCCCAGCGAGCGCACCGCCGCCGGCCGCCAGGCCGACGGCGCCCGCCCCGGCCAGAGCGAGGCCCGCCGCACCGGTGACCTGTCGCGGCCCGAGGCGCTTCATCGAAAACTCTCCGGCATCTTGCGCGCAGGGTTTCCGAAATGGAATTCTCCGGCCCCCACATCGCGCAGGATCACGCTGCCCGGTCCGATCCGCGCGCCGTCACCGAGACTCAGACCCGGCACGATGGTGGCGTTGGTCTGCACCTCGACCCCCGTCCCGAGCGTCACGTTGCCGGTGATGTTCACGCCCGGAGCGACGGTGGAGTAGTCGCCGATCCGGCAATCGTGACCGACGGTGGCGTTGAGATTGACAGTGGTGTGGCGCCCGATGCGGGTATCGTAGGCCACCACCACCCCGGCGCCGATGATCGCCCCCTCTTCGACCTGCACGCCGCCGGCGAGCAGCACCGAGGGGTGCACCGCGGTGGCCCACCGCACGCCAGCCGCCGTCAGGCGCTCGTCGAGGGCTCGCTTGGCGCCGGGGGCGGCCAGGGCCAGGATGCCCCAGAGCTGCTCGCCCCGGGCCCGGTCGGCCAGCCAGGCGACGGGGCCGAGCAAGGGCAGACCGCGCACACTCCCGTCACTGTGAGCGTCATCGACGAAGCCGATCACCTCGGGCGCATCGAGGCCCGCCTGCCGGCGGGCCCGCAGGATCTCCAGGGTACCCTTGCCGTGCCCCCCGGCACCGACGATGACCACTGCGCCCCTCATGGCCGGTCCACGGACTCCACGGCGGTGGGCTGCGGCTCGTCGGCCGGGCTGCTTCCCTCGGCCTCGAGTTGCCGGCGGCGGTTCTTCCAGTAGTCGGCGTCGGCGATCATGTTGCTGGCGGTGAGCACCGAGGGCAGCGTCTTGAGAATCGTCTTGATGTCCATCCACAGGCTCAGTCGATCGATGTACTCCACGTCGAGGCGGATGCGCTCGGGCCAGGGAATCGAGTTACGCCCGTTGACCTGGGCCCAGCCGGTGATGCCCGGCCGCACGGTCAGCCGGCGACGCTGGAAAGCGTCGTAGAGTTCGGCCTGGTAGGCCAGACCCGGCCGGGGCCCGACGATGCTCATCGCGCCGCGGATCACGTCGAAGACCTGGGTCAGCTCGTCGAGACTCAGCTTGCGAATGACCTTGCCCACGCGAGTGATCCGCGCGTCGTTCTTCTCGACCAGGATGCCGGCGCCCTTGTGCTCGGCGCCGGTACACATCGAGCGAAACTTGGTCAGCTCGAAGGGCTGCCCCATATAGCCGATGCGCTGCTGGCGGTAGAGCACGCTGCCTCCATCCTCGAGCTTGATCAGCAGCGCGATGAGCAGCATCAGCGGACCGGCAAGCAAGAGCACCACCGCCGAGATCAGCAGATCGACGCTCCGCTTGCCGAAGCGTACGTACCAGCTCGGGCGGGGCCCCTCGACGCCTTCCATGGAATAGGGCAGCGTACTCACGATCCTTCCTCCTCGACCACGGGCAACGCCAGGGGCGCGGTGGGAAAGACCAGTATCCGCCCACCCTCCGGGAAGCTCTCCTCGAGCCCGCGGCAGACCCGCTGCCAGTCCCGGGCGTGCTCGTAGCCCTCCCAGAATGATTTGCGGACATCGTGCCGCGAGAGCAAGGGGGCGTAGACGATCAGGCGCCGACCCTCGAGGTAGGGCCGGGGAATCGGATCGCGGTAGATCCGGCCTCCGGGCCCGTGAACGCTGTGATAGCCACGCCCGAAGGGACAGGCGGCGGCGACGATCACGACCCCGCCTTCCCGCGCCGGAGGTTCGGGGCAGGTGCGGTAAGCGTTGAAGGCATTGCCCACCTGCAGCAATTCGGCGTCCTTGGGATAGGCGTTGAGCAAGACGGCCTCGGCGCCGGGACGCACGGGGGTACGGAAGACCTGCCGGGCGAGTTCCACCGCCCTGCGATGGGCCGCTACCGGGTGGCCGTAGAAAAACCCCCGGGCCCGACGATCCGCACCGGGAACGATGTTGACCACCGCCTGCAGGCCCGCGGCCAGGGCGATTTCTTCCATCTCCGCCCGGGCCCGGTTGCCCTCCACTACTCCCAGCCCCGCGCCCGACAGACCGGTCACCGCGGGACGGTGGTTCATCTCGAGGGTCTCGATGCCGGCCAGTCCCGGCAGGACGATCTTTCCGCCGCCACCAAAGCCGGCGTAGGGATGGGGCACCACCGACCCGACCGCCAGGCGCACGTCGGCCTCGGCGAAGTTGCGATTGATGTGAATCGGCAGACCGCCCCTGGAAGTGCCCAGATCGACCAGGTTCTCGTAGGGGTGGTGGTTCCAGACGTCGCATTCGCGCATCACCCGCTCGCCGAGCTTGAGCTGCAATTCGTGGCGATGCATCGGCCCGTGACCGCCGAGGGCGACGATCACCTTGACGCGCTCGGCCGGGATGCCGCCGGCCTCGAGGCGATCGAGCAGGGCGTCGAGCACCTCGCCGGCCGCGGCGGGCCGGGTGATGTCTTCGACGGCGATCACCGCCGTCCGGGCGTCCCGGGCCAGATCTTCGATCGCCGGCGCGTCGATCGGGGCGGCCAGCGCCTCGGCCAGGGACGGCCCCCGCGCCCGCCCGTCGATCGAGGCGATGTCCACGCTCCAGCCCGCCGGAAGCGGCAATTCCACCTCCCGCTCCTCGATCCAGGCCCCCCAGGGCAGCCGTGCGCAGGCCTCACTCACGACCGACCTCCCGCAAGAGCCGGGGGGGGCTCGGAGTGCCGGAAGCGGAATTGCCCGCCGCCGGTCCGCCGGTGATTTCCGCAAAGCTCTCGAGCACCTTCCAGGCCAGGTCCCGCCGCTGGTAGCGATCGAGAATGTAGCGCCTCCCCGCCGCCCCCATCGCCCGCCGCTCACGCTCGTCGAGCCCGGCCATGCGCACCATCGCCTCGGCCAGTTGCTCAGGCCTCTCCGGGGGGACGACGAAGCCGCAGCCCGCCTCCTCGACCAGTTCGGCCATCTCCCCCGCCGCGGCGACGATCACCGGTCGGCCGGCCGCGAGGTAGTCGAAGAGCTTGTTGGCCAGCACCATCT